>JAEUSO010000112.1 GCA_016788605.1 Candidatus Kapaibacterium sp.
TTTCATCCTATGCTCAAATCAATAACCCGACTGCATCGGCAACAATTAACATCAATGTTGCACAAAATGCACAGGTAGGATTTCTGAGCTTTAACGGCAGCGGTGCTGTAACATTACCCGGTGCATACATAGCATCGCCGATAGCAACGCAAACAGCGGGAACAACACTGTGGCTTACCGTAGGACAAAGTAAATCATTGGTTGCTAATTCATTAGCACCTGTGTTTGTTGTGCAAGGCGAGCGCGGTGCTCAAATTACCGCCAACGTCTCGGCATCACTCAACAACACCAACGTGACACTCAATACGGCAACATGGTCGAAGAGCGTTGATGGTTCCACATGGTCGGGCTATTCCAACGGCAATAACACGTTGTCGGATGCTTCGGGCGTAACAACCATCGGACCCACAGCTGGTCAGCTTGGTCAGTTTCTCCTCCGCTATGATGTGAATGTAGTGGGTGCTGGTAGCGGCACAGGTCAAACATCGCAACTCACTGCAAGTGTCACAATCAATAGTTATTCGATATAGGCAAATCGATGTAATGGATACTTTGTAAGCCGCATGACATAGCCGCATGATATAGTTGTATCAGCGGCTTTTTTTAACGTTTAGTACACTCTTCAATAACTAAATCAAGGTATGGGTGACGATTGGCAATCTGCATCCATGAAATACAATATTTTTCCACACCCCTCAAATTTTCCATTTTTCAACGATTCAATTTTTTTATACTCAAAAAAGTAGTAATAAAGTAGTAACGGACGGGAGAAACATATCACGATTTTTGTATAGCACATCACTCTACCCAATCCAAGTCATGATAACGAGAAGTATTACAGTATGTCTTATATTCTTATGTGTGACACTTCACGCACAAGACCGCCCGGCATACGGAGTAATGGGGAGCTATTCCCTTAACCTGCACAATGCCGACTTTCGTGCATTTCCTAATGTTCCAAGTTGCTGTCCCCGTTATGAGAATGGAAGCGGTAATGGTATAGGATTCGGAGTACTCTATCAGATGCCGTTAGTTACCGACTTGCGCTTGGCATTGCGGGCATCATATTCAGGATTGAGCGGCAATTTGGAGCGTGAAGAATCTGGAGTACTATCGGGCGGTGTTACGGGAAATTTTATGCATCAGGTACAATCATCGCTTGCGGATATTGGGATTGAGCCAATCATTCAGTATCGCCTTGTTAATAACGTATGGGCTGGTGCGGGAATGCGGTTAGGATACCTGATGACAAGAAGATTCTCGCAAAAAGAACAAATACAAACACCGGGATTTTTGTTCACAAATGGTAGGACAATACGGAACGAAGTTAACTCCGCTCCAATACCGTTAGCATCCACTCTTCTTGGTAGTGCTGTTGCCCAAGTTGGATACGACCTGCGCTTGAATACTCAAGGAACATTGGTTCTTGCACCTGAACTGTCGTATGTGCTGCCACTAACCAATCTCGTGCAAGGTCTTGATTGGAAGGTAAGCCAAGTACGTTTCGGTGCGGCACTGAAGTGGTCGCCCTTGCCCGCAAAAGAACCAATCAAACGGGAAGAACAGCGGAGAATTATTGACACCGTCCGCCAAGAAACCGAGCCGGTGTTAGCGGGATACCGACAAGGTATTGAGCAGAGAACTGAATCTATAACGGAAACGGATGATGAGATACTGACCCTGACGACTATTCGCAGAACAGACACTCTGCGCGTTGCGTCGCAACCAAGCACAAAAAAGTATGCACTCTCGGCAACGGTCTCGGCAAGCGGACTCTATGACGACGGGCGCGAAACGCCAACGGTCAAACTTGAGGTTGAAGAGTTCTCGTCGGTACTGATGACACCATTGCTTCCGTATGTATTTTTCGATGAGAATTCATCCGATATACCAAGCAGGTACAAACTGCTCACAATCACAACACGCGAGCGGTTTAAGGAAGAGCGGGTGAACAATCCCGACCGCCTTGCCACATACTACCATATCTTGAATATCATAGGTAAGAGAATGCGGCAGAATCCCGATGCGGTACTGACAGTGACGGGATGCAATGCTGATATTGGTTCGGAAAAATCTAATCTCGCCCTCTCGCAACAGCGGGCGGACGCAGTACGAAAATACCTGCTTGATGTGTGGGAACTACCCGAAGCGCGGGTCAAGGTAGAAGCACGGAACATCCCTGCAAAGGCGGCAAATGCACTCACATCCGATGGCGCACAGGAAAACCGCCGTGTTGAACTCTCGTCAAACAGTGCCGCAATCGTTGCGCCGCTTATCACCAACGACACATTGAAAACGGTAACACCGCCATCTGTACGGTTTCGCTCGAAGGTGTTGCATGACAACGATATTGCCTCGTGGAAACTACAGGCAACCCAAGACAACTCCGCACTGAAAACATTCGATGGAACAGGCGAGATACCGGATGTCTTGGATTGGAATGTGAATATCGAAAAGGGAACGCAACCGCTGACGAACTCCGATATTGTCTATACACTTGCCGTAACCGATACCCGCTCGGAAAAAGTGGAATCAAAAAACTCCCTGCCGGTACAGCAGATTACGATAAAGAAAAAGAAAGCGGAGCGGATTGGTGATAAGGAAATCCAACGGTTCAGCTTGATACTTTTTGATGTGCGCTCCGACGAGATAACACCCGCCAATAAACAAATCGTGAATATCATCAAGCCATATATCACCCCTGCCTCAACAGTACGCATTACCGGCTATACCGACCGTCTTGGCGATGCACAGCAAAACCAAATACTTGCAGAAGCGAGGGCTGCGAATACGTCAAAAGAGTTAGGTGTGAAAGATAACTCTGAGCAAGTTCAAGGTAAAGGTAATGCAACATTGTATGATGCAAATCTGCCTGAGGGGCGCTTGTACACACGAACCGTGGATATTGTAATTGAAACAAAACTCAACGAATAGTATGAGGAGAATGCTATAATGTATAAGACCATCTCTGACATTGAGCAAGATCTGACAATAACGTGGGACATAACAGAACGTGTACGTTTATATGGTATCCTCATTGATAAACTGCGTTGTGTCTCCTTGAAGGATGCACAAGAGCGACTTGGTGACCTTCGTTCCATCGCTGATGCAGATGATATGAATCAAAAATACATCGTCCTTCGTGCTTCATTATTAGTGGCAGTTGACAGTATGCAGTATGATGACGTGCGGAGTGCCATTACACAACTTGAATATGTGGGAGAAGTGTCAGGCAACGATAGTTGCTTCGGTATCGCACAGATGGGGTATGGTATGCTTGCCCGAATACAAGGTGACATTGAGAAGGCGGCGGTTAATTTTTCTAAAGCACGCAGTAAGTTCATTAATGATGAGAATACACGCGATGCGGTTGCCGCTCTTATCAATTTGGGAATTGTATCGAATATCCAAGGCGATAAATCAAAGGCGATAGGATACTATGAACAAGCGATTGATGAGTGCCGGTTGTACGGATACCCCGACTTTGAAGCGAATGCGCTTACGAACAAAGCCGAGGCATTATATCAACGGGGTGAAATGTCTGCTGCGCTTGAGATATTTGATATTGCCATAGCACGATCGGAGATTACAGAAAACATCAAAGGAAAAGGCAATGCGTTAAATAATAAGGCGAATGTTCTTTCACGTATCGCCGACTATACCCAATCGTTTGAAACCTATTTACTGGCACTTGAATGCCGTGAGCAGGTTGGCGATAAACAGGGCTATGCGGCGACGCTTTCTAACATAGGCGGACTGCTGTATTTGCAACGTAAGTACGATGACGCGATTGAGTATCAACGCAAATCACTGGCTGTGTTCGCGATATTAGGTGACAGTATCGCACGAGTTAACACTTTGTTGAATATCGGTGTGTGTTACAAAATGCAGAAGATATATCCAGTGGCACTTGAGATATATACCGAAGCACTGAAATTAGCCGAGAGTATCGGGTATAAGCGGGGCGTTGCCACTATACGGTTCAACATAGGTCTGGTGCATGAGTCGCTCCATGAAATTGATACTGCGGTTGAGTATATGAAGGAAGCAAAAAAACTCTTTGAGGAGCTTGAATATCCTGTTGGAATAGCCGATGTTCTTCAGTCGCTTGGTACTGTGCATATCACCGCATTTGATATTGAACCAAACACTGATACTATTGAAATTGCCGAGCGTTATTTACTTGAAGCAAACTCAATGTTTATAGATCGTTCCATGCAATCATACTTAGGACAAAACTATATGTATCTGCATGAAGTGTATCAGCGGAAGAAGAACTTTGAAGCTGCACTTGATGCTTTTAAAAAATATCATACGATTGAGACAGAACTCTTCGGTGAATCTCAGCAGAAAAGAATCGAGCAACTGCACACACTGCACAGCGTGGAACTGCTGAAAACCGAGCGTGAGGTATCCGACCGCATCCTCAATAATATCCTGCCCGGCTCAATAGCAGAACGGTTGAAACAAGGTGAAAGTGTGATTGCCGACAAAGCGGCGAATGTAACTGTATTGTTTGCTGATATTGTCGGGTTCACAAAACTCTCGGCACGGGTCAGTGCTGAAGAATTAGTCCGTATGCTGAATGATGTCTTTTTTGCATTCGATGAGTTGGCTGTAAAGTATGGACTTGAAAAGATTAAAACTATCGGCGACTGCTATATGGTTGTCGGCGGGTTGCCGGAAGCACGAGCCGACCATGCACAAGCGGTTGCACTTTTTGCTATTGACATGCTGAAAGCACTGCAAGAACTGCCTATTGCGGCGGAGGCACACTTGGACATCCGCATTGGCATACACTCAGGCGATGTAGTGGCAGGGGTAATCGGCAAACGCAAGTTTGCATACGACCTCTGGGGCGATACCGTGAATACTGCAAGCCGTATGGAAAGCCACGGTCTGCCCGGGCGAATCCATATCAGTAACGATACATATCAACTCATTCGCAATGACTTCAGAACCGAAGATCGCGGCGAGATTGAGGTGAAAGGAAAGGGAATTATGAGAACGTGGTTTGTCAACTCCCGTATTCATCTACACTAACCATTCATACCTAACGAATACCAATCACTTATCATCCAAACAGTTATGAAAAACCATATACTCCATCTGTGTTTTTTCCTGTTGTTTATCGTGCAATGTACATCATATTCACAGTCGTGCCTTGATAGTTGGGCGCGTCGGGCTGGAGGTACGTCGAATGAAGAGGCAACCGGTATGGTGCGCGATAATCAAGGAAATATTTATATCTCAGGTCCGTTCCAAGGGACTATCAGTATTGGAGCAACAACGTTAACGAGTAGTGGGGCTATAGATGTCTTTATTGCAAAGTATGATTCGCTTGGTAATGTATTATGGGCTATACGCGGCGGGGGTGGATCGAACGACCGTCCCTATGGTCTGGCAATAGATAACTCGTCAAACCTTTATCTGCTTGGATATTGGGAGTCCGGTACTGCCACGTTTGGCAGCACTACACTGACAAGTGCAGGTCAGGCGGACGTTTTTGTCGTAAAAATAAATTCTTCCGGTGCATGGCAATGGGCGGTACGTGGCGGAGGGAATTCAAACGATTACGGCTTTGGAGGAATTGCTGTTGATGCTTCTGCAAACGTCTATATTACAGGAACATTTGCATATCAAGGGTCGAGTGCAACATTTGGCAGTACAACTCTGAATAGTGTGGGGTCAGCCGATATGTACATTGCTAAACTCAATACAAGTGGCACATGGCAGTGGGCAATCCGCGCAGGCGGAACTCAGTATGATGACGGATTTAGCTTGGCGTTAGATGCATCTTCAAACATTTATGTCAGCGGTAAGTTTCAAGGTTCGTCCGCTACGTATGGTTCCATAACATTGACCGGTGCTGCTGCAAGCACTGATGACGGGATGGTTGCCAAACTTGATAATAATGGTAATTGGCTTTGGGCTGTCCGGTGCGGGGGGACTGGTGATGACTATGCCCAGCGTTTGAGTGTTGATAATAACGGTGACGTTGTTGTGTCTGGAATTTTCAATTCAGCAACTGCCGCTTTCGGTGCCACGACTCTTTCCACAGCGGGAGGGTATGATATGGTTATAGCAAAAATCAATAGTGCAGGAGCATGGCAGTGGGCTATACGTGGTGGTGGAACAAGTAATGATTATGCCGATGGCTCAATAGCCATAGACCCAGCAAACGGGTATCATATCACCGGTACATTTGATGGAACCGCTTCTTATGGCTCTACATCGTTAACCTCCGCAGGAAGCTCTGATATCGTCTATAGTCAAGTGAACGCTAACGGCACGTGGGGAACTGTTGTTCGTTATGGTGGGACCGGTTTTGAACGCGCATTGAGAATACTCATTGATAACGCAAGGAATGTGTATTTATCGGGACAGTTTGCCAATAAACTTGGATTTCCGGATTGCCGGCTTGACTCACTTACCAGTGCAGGCGGTGGGGATATTTTTTTAGTATGCCTTGGAACCAAACCCTATGCTTACTTGCGTGCAAACCCACCCGGCGTATGTGCAAGCGGCACAAGCACGGTTTCGGTTGCCTGCGGCAGTTATACTGGAATCACATGGAATACAGGCGCAACCACAAACTCCATATCAGTCGGACCGGGAACCTATACTGCTACATTGACGAATGGTTTAGGATGTACAGGTACAGCCAGGATAACTGTTGACCAGCCGTTGGATAGCTGGCGTGGATTTGGGGGTAGCACTTCATCTGGCGAAGCAATGTATACTCCGGTAGTAGATGCACAGAATAACGTCTATGTAGTAGCTCAATTTACGTCCACTGCAACTTTTGGTAGCTTTAGTTTGACGAGTGCAGGTGGTATTGATATTGCTGTTATCAAGTATAGTGTAACAGGAAATATACTATGGGCTATTCGTTTTGGAGGTTCTGGAGATGATTCCCCTTCTGAAATTGTATTAGACTCATCTGGAAATATCTTAATAAGTGGCTTTTTTCAGAATACAGTAACATTTGGCAGTACTACTCTTACTAGTAGCAGTTCAACCTTAAGTGACATTTTTGTCGGTAAAATAAGTCCTTCCGGAACTTGGATTTGGGCAACAAGGGCAGGCGGTAGTGATTGTGGCGGAATTGACTATGTAAGCTCAATGGCAATAGATGGAAATGGTAATGTTATCGTTGTAGGTAGGTCTAACGCATGTAGTGTAAACTTTGGGTCTATTAATCTATCACAATCCCCTGGAAGTGGTGGATGGTTTGGGTATGTAAGTATGATAAATTCACAGGGTACTTGGCAGTGGGCAAGGTCATTTGGATGTTCAGGATGTTATGTTAACAATTCAGGGGTAGCAATTGATAAATTCAATAATGTAGTTATAGTTGGCTCGATGCAGGGAACTATAACTTTGGGTACTACAACCTTAACATCGGCTGGAAGTAATGATGGCTTCGTATCAAAACTCAACTCATCGGGCGAATGGATTTGGGCAACACGTATAGGTACGTCATCACTTGAAGACCTTACATTTGTTGATTGTGATACATTAGGTGATATTTATGTAACAGGAAGTTTTACATCAACTGGGCTAAGCATTGGTTCAAGCACATTGAATACAGCGGGTAATCTTGACGGACTCGTGGCAAAGCTAAGTTCTTCAGGAAATTGGCTCTGGGGTGTGAGATGTGGCGGTACTAATGTTGATGCTTGTAGCCGACTGTATGTGAACAATACTAACAATATATATGTGGCATCAACATTTTCAAGCAGTACAGCATCTTTTGGCTCAACTACTTTATCAAATATAGGCGGGTTCGATATCGCGTATTCCAAGCTAACACCATCCGGTACATGGGTATGGACTTTTAGATTAGGAGGTTCAGGCAATGATTCACCGGGTGGAATCTATGTTGATAATACTGAAAACGTGTATATAAGTTCGGGCTTTGCAAATACAATCCAATTTTCTGATTGTCGGTTATCTAATATTACATCGTATGGTGGAAGTGATGGCTTTGTTGCCCGCCTCGGCTCATTACCGTTCGCCTTTCTCCAAGCCGTACCACCCGGCGTATGTGCAAGCGGTACAAGCACGGTTTCAGTTGCCTGTGGCAGTTATACTGGAATTACATGGAATACAGGCGCAACCACAAACTCAATATCAGTCGGACCGGGAACATATACCGCTACATTGACGAATAGTTTGGGATGTACAGGTACAGCCAGGATAACCGTTGACCAGCCGTTGGATAGCTGGCGGCAACGCGGAGGGGGGACTGGTTTAGACCGACCATTTTCACTTGCCCGCGACAGTTCAGGTAACTCAGTGATATGTGGCAGATTCGAGTCATCTACCATGAGTTTTCCGGGTGGCAGTGTCAGTGATTTAACCCGCGAATCTGCGCCCGATGACGGATACATCGCAAAGTATAACTCTTCGGGAGTTCCGCAGTGGGCGGTGAGAGTTGGCGGTTCCGGAAGTTCGTCAGTGATAGCAGCAGAGATTGACAGGAATAATGATGTAATCGTTGTTGGGCGGTATGATAATGGTAACGTATCATTTCCCGGCGGGAGTGTTTCATCTTTATCGAATGTGGGGTCTATTGACTCGTACATTGCAAAGTACTCCGCTTCGGGAGTACCGCAATGGGCATATCGCATTGCAGGCAACGATCTCGACCGTATCTATGGAATATCAGTACTCAAAAATGGCGACTTTGTTGTAACAGGCAACTTCGCAAGTACAGTCACTTTTCCGGGCGGCTCAACGCTGACATCATCGGGTGGTGCTGATGGATTTATTGCCCGGTTCTCATCAACAGGGTCGGAGCAATGGGTTCGGCGCATCGGCGGTTCGGGAAATGATGCATGTGCAAGGGTTGTTACCGATAATGACGGAAATAGCTACGTAACAGGATTTTTTAACGGTACGGGTTCATTTCCCGGTGGCAGTGTTGCCAATCTGACGAGTGCAGGTGCAGATGATGGCTTTGTTGCAAAATATGATGCCAACGGTACTCCGCTTTGGGCGCAAAGAGTGGGCGGTACCGGCTCGGATTTTATGGACGGTATTGCAATTGATAGTGCCCGTAATGTTGTCTTTACAGGTCGTTTCAGTAATACCGCATCATTCTCCGGCGGCAGTATTGGTACAATCACCAGTGCAGGCGGATTTGATGTTGCTGTTGTGAAGTATAATACATCCGGCGTACCCCAATGGGCGCAAAGAATGGGCGGAACCGGCTCGGATGAATCGTATGACATTTGTACTGATGTTTCGGGTGCGATATTCGTAGGTGCAGAGTATCAGGCAACGGCAACTATGTCGGGCGGCTCATTACCCAATCTTACAAGCAGTGGCGGCTCGGATGCTGTTGTTATCCGATACTCGCCTGCGGGTGTGCCGCAATGGACGCGGACTATCAATGGTGCGGGAGCATCCGAGTCAATACGTGGAATAAGGGCGGATAATGCCGACAATGTTTGGGTAACAGGATATTTTACAAGTGTACCGTTAAATTTTTCGGATTGTAGATTGAGCACGATTAACTCAGCCGGAAGCGAGGATATGTTTATCGCCCGCCTTGGCTCATTACCGTTCGCCACTCTTGCCGCAGTGCCTGATACCGTATGCCAAAATGGTACGACCACATTAAGTGCAACATGCGGGGTCTATACCGGAATTGCGTGGAATACGGGAGCCACAACGCCAAGTATAACCGTAGGTCCGGGTTCTTATACCGCCACAACCACCAACATACTTGGGTGTTCGGCAACACAAACAAAGATTATCTACAGCTTCCCGGCAATTAACGCCAATGCAGGTTCGGACAAAGATTTTTGTATCGGTTCCGCCGGAGTGACACTGACATCCACGGCAACTGGCGGCACAGGTTCTTTAACTCCATCGTGGACTCCAGCCGCAGGGCTTAGCAGTACGACAATACTTTCACCGGTCGCAAGTCCTGCTACAACAACCCAATATATTCTCACAGTAACAGATTCAAAAGGTTGTATTGCGCGTGATACTGTTATCGTTACCGT
>JAEUSO010000113.1 GCA_016788605.1 Candidatus Kapaibacterium sp.
TAAAGTTGCAATCCCAAATACTTGGCATGATATGCAGCAGGGTGTGTTAATCGCGGATAATGCCCTTTGCACGAAGTTACGAAAGCATCCGTGCGGATGCGGGGATTGATTGCATTCATGGCGGGCTTCGATGCGCCGCTTCAGATTTTTTCCTTGCTTGTGGCACACCTTGCGCGTATTTTGGCGGAAAGCGTTCCCGTTTGCTCCACAATAATCTTGCCGCTTGCGGCGGATACGCACCGGACGCGCTTTGCAGCAGCATTACTCTACTCCGAATCCCGCATCACACCCATAGCAGCACGTTGTGATTGTCCTCAACGATATTCTCCTTGACGAGCATATCCTCACGCAGCCGTTCTCGTGCGACGTGAAGAAGTGCAAGGGTGCGTGTTGCACCATGGAAGGCGGCGCTGGCGCACCGATCCGCAATGATGAACTTGACAGCATACAGGCATCGGTGGAAGCGGCATTGCCCTACCTGAGCGAGCAATCGGTGCGGATTATCCGCGAGAAGGGCTGGCTGATAGCCGACGGCGACGGACTTGCCACCCGCTGTATTGACGACCGCGATTGTGTGTTCGTCTTCTACGACGGCGACGTGGCGAAGTGTGCACTCGAGCGAGCATACTTCAACGGTGAATCAACGTTTCGCAAGCCGCTCTCGTGCCATTTGTTTCCGGTGCGCGTTGCGGATTTCGGCGGCGATTATTTGTATTACGAGCGTATCGAGGAATGCACACCCGCCCTTGCCCGTGGCGAGGCAACAGGCGAAACAGTTTTAACCACAACACAAAGCGCGTTAGAGCGCGCATACGGCAGCGAGTGGACACATGCAGCAGTGGAACTTGCACGCCACATACAACAGGACGGCAACGATTAATGCCCGCCTGTGTTCTTCATAACGGAGTATCAACCACCGACAACACGAGGAAGTCATGAAATTAGGTTTGCAACTCAATGTTGGTCTGCAGCAGACGCTTACCCCGCAGCAGATACAATACCTTAAACTCCTGCAACTGCCAGCCCTGCAAATGGAGCAGCATATCAGGCAGGAGATTGAACAAAACCCCATGCTCGAAGAAGGCGCGCACGACGGCGGCGACGCACAATCACCCGAAGAATATACGTTCGAGACCGACTTCACCGAAGGTGCATCGGCACCGAGTGTGGCTGCCGAAACGGTTGCGGCGGCATTAAAAACCGAATCCGCACCGGTGGTCGAAGCCGTGGGCTACGAAGACGTACCCGAAGCGTTGGAAGGCAAGACATTCAGGGCAGGTGAATTCGACGGCAATGGTGGTGTGGCTACCCAAAGCTACGACGGCGGCAACGGCGAGGGAACGGATGAATACGGCTACGAAAATGATATTCCCGACGACTCCGATGCGTTCGAGTTCCATAAACTTCTGTGGCAGGATGATTCCAGCGGACGCGGTAACACCGAGGGCTCGCCCAATGACGACGACAACGACTACGAGCCGTTCCAGATGAAGGATGTGAAGACCTTCGAGGATGAACTCTTGGAGCAACTCCACTTTATTGACCTCAGCGAAGAAGAGATTCTGCTTGGCGAGCAAATCATCGGCAGTTTGGACGACGACGGCTACTTGCGCCGTAACCTCCGCGATGTGCTCGAAGAAGCCAATATACAGGTGGATGAAATCAATCACGAGCGCATGGTTGCCTCGCTTGCTTTGCAGGGTAAATCCGCCACAGGCAAAAAATCGGCGAAGAAAATCAGTGCGAAAGATGTTGCCGAAGCACACAGCGGTTACGGCAGCGGCACAATCGGCTACAACGACAATCAGTCCTCCTTGCTCAAGCGGCTGAACATCAACCAAGCCGAAAGCGTCTTGAAAAAAATTCAAGAACTCGACCCGACCGGTTGCGGTGCACGAACGGTGCAGGAATGCTTAATCGCGCAGCTACGCGCTTTGCCAAAACTGAACGCCGCACAAAAACTTGCGATGGAAGTCCTGCTTCATGCCTACGAATCATTTACCATGAAGCACTACCAGCACATTGCAAAGCAGCTTGAAGTAACCGAGGACTACCTGCGCGAGGCGGTGGATGTTATCCGCAGGTTGAACCCAAAACCCGGCTACGGCTCGTCGGTTCAGGCAATCACCACTATCATTCCCGATTTCATCGCCGAATTCGACGAAGACAAAAGTGATATCATCATTATGGTGAACGACAGCTCGCTGCCCGCCCTGCGCGTAAGCACCGCCTACGAAAAACTCAAGAAGGAAGCGCGCTACCGGAAGTTCAATAAGGAAACACGCGAGTTCCTGCGGAAGAAGTACGAGGATGCCAAGTTCCTGATGAACGCCATCCGCCAGCGCAAGGCAACCATGCTGAAAGTAATGACCGCCATCGCCGGCTTGCAACGGCAGTTCTTCAGCGACGGACCCGACGGCTTGCGTCCGCTGATTTACAAAGACGTTGCCGAAGAAACAGGGATGGATATTTCAACCGTCTGCCGCGTGGTGAACAGCAAATACATCCAAACCGAGTTCGGGATTTTTGAACTGCGGTTCTTCTTCAGCGAGTCGCTGCTCAACGACGAAGGAGACGAAGTGTCCACGCGCATCATCAAAGACCGCATCAAGGAAATCATCGGCAAGGAAAATAAAGACAAGCCGTGGAGCGATGACAAGTTGAGCAAAGAGATGAAGAAGATCGGCTTCAATGTGGCGCGGCGCACGGTGGCAAAATACCGAGAACAAATGAAGATTCCCGTTGCCAGAATGCGGCGCGAACTCTAAGCGTTTGCAGCAGGTGTAACAACAGATGATGAAGTACAGCATTAACCGGATTTGTATGATGACGACAACACACGGCGGGACGGTGTTCCTGCGAACCCTGTTTACATACCTGTGCGGCATGTTTCTTTTTTCGGCGGTGTGTACTAATTCGCTTCGGGCGCAGCCCAAGAACTACGATACGAACTCCGTGATTATCACCCGGGCACTCAGCAAAGACCTCTTTGATTTGAACAGCGTTCCCTACATGACACCGCTTGTGGAAACGCTGAACGCAACCTCGAACGCACGGTTCTATAATCAGGCATACGTACCGAAAAAAGTCAGCCGCATGTATTTCCGTGTGAGCGTACATGGAATGGTTGGCTCGATACGCGACGACCAAAAACTCTACTCGCCGCGCCTTCCCACACTCGAAGAAAACATTTTCGGCACTCTGCCTCGCTACTTTAGCAACGGCGTGTTGCGCGATACAACCGGACTTGCTGTCGCCGTTGTAAAGCGGTTGTTCCGTAAAGGGATTGATTCGGGACATATTACCATACCCGAACAGGCGGCAACGATATTCGGACAGAGGGAGGGCGGCGTAACAATCAACACCAACGCGCTTGCCGACATCCTGAAAAACGACCCTGAATTCGCACCGTTCCGCAACATCCCCGGCACAGAGAATCTTCAGCGACAGCTTGATACCGCCGTCCGTCGTTTGCCCGGCAATCTGAGCTTGCCACCCGGACAAAACCTGCGTACAATTTATGCGTTTGTTCCACAAGTGGAGATCGGCTCGCTGTGGGGAACGGAGTTGATGTTCCGGTTTATTCCTCCGGTGCAACTCGACACAAGTATCGGCGACTTTATGTTTTGGGGTGTGGGTATCAAGCACTCGGTTTCGCAATATGTCGAGAACCCGTTTTGTGATATTGCCGTACAAATCGGCTACCAAGGAACGCGGCTGACAAACACCGTGGGCGCTACATCATCGAAACTCACCTCGCGTGCCACATTTCTCAATGCCAACGTCCATGCAAGCAAAAAACTCGGCAACATTGTGGATGTGTACACCGGATTCAACTTCGAACGCACGCAGATTAGCGCCACATACGATTATGTTCTTTCGCAAGAAGTGCAGATTACACTCGGACTGCTGAAAGCCGACCCGCCGAAGGGCGCAATCCGCGACCCGCAGAACGGTTATCCGGGCGACGACGTTGTGCAAACAAGTTCGATTGAGCTATCCGCCGTCAATTACAAATGGACTATTGGATTGATGAAGCAGATAGGTCCGTTTGCCATCTTCGCCGATTACAACATCAGCAGGTTCAATATCTTTTCGGGCGGGTTGGAATACAGGTTTTAAGCCACAGGTACACGACTACTCAAAGGCGGATAGAATACCGCTCCATCAAGTCCGCCAACAATGCGCGGGCTGCGCTGCGGGTTGCAGGATTGCCCTCGCGAAGAATATCAAGAAGGTGCGTCACTTCGCGCAGGTAGGTTACGGCAAACCCGTTGTCGTGTTCACAAATACTCACGGCATTATCCATCACATCGCAGTATTTGATTGTCTGGGCGAGCGGTGCGATTGTCCTCATGCGTTCGTGTTCGCGGGCTTTGCGTTCGCTACGGCTTAGGGCAGGGTATGCTTCGGTTGTATAAACATCGGTCAGGTCAATCACTAATGCCGTAATAGCCGCTGCATTGGTATATCCTGTGTTGGTAAGCGCGTTGTGCAGTTCGGTGATAGTGCAGGGTGTGTCTTCCAATACGTCGTGGGCAAGCGCAGCAGCCACTGCATCATGGTCGGCTGTGTGAAGCCATACGTTTTCCGCAACGGTGACAAGGTGGTTCGTGTATGGTTCGCGTGTGTACTTGCGCCGCTGGCTGCCGTGTTTGTCAGCTATAAACTGAAAGAGGGCGACCGCTTCGGGTGTTGCAATATCGCCGGAGGGATAAAGGATGAGTTGTATGGGATACGGCGGTTGATTCATTGAACGGCGTACTACTTCTTTATTGCTGCGGGCGGGTTATTGACAAGTGTGCAAAGCTGCTCCACACGTGCTTTCTGCGATCCATTCTGATAAAAACGGTTATAAAGCAGGCATACCGAGCGTGCCTCGTCGTAGCGGCGTAAATCCGCAAGCACTTCCAACTTACCCACGAATGCAAGCTCACCGAACTTGGTGTCGGCGTAATCGTCAATCACCGTATCGTAATAGAGCAAAGCCGCCTTTGGCGAAAGCAGGACGCGGTATTGCTCGGCGATGCGGAATTCACGCTCGGCGAGTTTGTCCTTCATTTCATTCATCATTGCGCCCGCCTTCTTGAGAAGCGTGTCCTTCGGGTAGTCGCGCACGAACTCGGTAAGGGCAACAATTGCCTCGCGGGTGTACTTCTGGTCGCGGTCGAACGGAGGCGAAAGTTCCACATAGCAGAGCGCGATTTTCAGTGCTGCGTCTTTCACATATTCACTTTGCGGATAGAGGCGGCGCAGGTAGCTGTAATTGTAGGATGCAAGGATGAATTCTTTGCGCTTGAAGTTGATTTCGGCAAGGTAATACTGCGCGTCGTCGGCGTAATCGCTGGCGGGATATTGTAACTTGATAATATCAAAGAGCCGCTGCGCCTCGATGAAATCGCCGTCGGTGAATTCCGCTTTTGCGCGGATATAAATTTCCTCGACCGGTTTGCCCGTTGCATCATACATGCTGCTGCACGCGGGCAATGCCGCACCAACGGCAAGCAGTAACGCAAGGATGGCGGATATCTGCCGGAGTTTTGCGGTGAGGGTATGGTTTTCGGACTGCGTGTATATCATAGCTGGCAAAGATACGGCAAGCGGTTGCGGAATACTACGGCGGGATACCATGCCACGAAACGGATACGTTTTTCCGCGCCGAAGGCATGTGACGCATTCGGAAGGGTATTAGTGAGGCGGATGCGCATCCATGCCGCCGCCAAGTATTTGGATAATGGACGTATAGAGCAGCGCGAGCGGCAGCCCGACAATGGTATAGTAATCGCCCTCGATATGCTCGACGAAGACCGCACCGAAATCATCCTGAATGCCATACGCGCCCGCTTTATCCATTGGCGAACCGGTGGCGATATAAGCGCGGATTTCCCTATCGCCCAAGGTGCGGAAGCGGACATTGGCTGTGCTGCATGATGTCAGTTCTTTGCCGCCGCACACAAGAGCAATTCCCGTATAAACAGTGTGGGTATTGCCGCTCAAGCGTTCTAGCATCGCGTATGCTTCACCGGCATTGCGGGGCTTGTTCAGAATGTCACCCTGTAAAACAACGGTGGTGTCCGCACCAATTATCAAGGCATCGCCTGCCGTGAGGTTGGCAACGTCTTTTGCTTTATGCAAGGCAAGGTGCATCACGTAGTCGGAGGGATGCAGCGACGGATTATGAAGCGCATCTTCGTCCACCTGCGAGGGGATAACACTGCACTCTAAACCAATCTGTGCGAGCAACTGCCGCCTGCGGGGCGATTGCGAGGCAAGAATGACAGGAACGCGGATTCCAAGCAGCGAAGCAATGTTCATAGTCGGGCAAGGGGAGTGTGATATGTGAATGATTGCAGCGTAACACTGTGCGTCACTTTTCAGCAATGCGGTCTTCGTAGATGATGTTCCCGTCGCTATCCATAAAGTGAACGTACATGCCGTTTTGCATCAGGGCGATTGCAGCAAACCCGCCGTTGGTATAGGCAAGGCGCGTGTTCTCGCCGTAGGAGGTGTTTCGCGCACCGCCGCCCGCACCGGAAATGAGACAGGCAAATCCGTCTTGCGGCGAACGCAGGTATTGCATATCGTGGTCGTGTCCGTTCATGTACAGTTGCACGCCGTATTTATCAAGCAACGGTTTAACCTGTTCAAGCATCCACGGTTGGTCTTTGTATGCGCCGTGCGAGCGAATCATGTGGTGACCGACAACGATTTTCCATTGCGCGGAGGATGCCCGCAGCGAGCGGTCGAGCCATTCGCGCTGCCGTGCCGCAGCATCGCCGCCGTTGTGGAGCATTTCCGTATCAATCATAAAAAACTCCGCACTGATACCGTCCATGTTTTTCGTGAAGGAATAATAGCGTGCGGGCATAATCCACATACTGTCGCGCTTCGAGTATGCCACTTCCGCATCGGCGTCGGAGCGGTAATCGTGATTGCCAAGCACCACGTACCACGGCAGTTGCAGAGCGTCGCCGCTGTAGATATTCTTCCAGTGCGTGGTGAACTTCTTATCGTCGGGCGACTCGGCTCCGTTGGGATAAAAGTTATCGCCTGTGCTGATGATAAACTGCGGCTGCTCGATGCGGGAATATGTGTTCATTCCTTTTGCCACACGGCGTTGGAATGCCGACCCCGTGCCCCAATCGCCCACCACCAAAAAACGAATGGACCGGCTATTAGCAAATGCCGTATGGGAGTATTGCGGAACGGGCTTGGCGTTCTCGACCGATTTGGTTTCGCCCAGCATGGAGGCAAGCATGGATGACCACGGCGAAGACGAAAAAACAGTGATACCGCCCGCTATGGCAAGAAGAACTGTAGCGAGAATCAATGCGCGTCGGGACGTACGGTTCATTGGAGAGATGCGGTGTTAGGGTTTGGGCGGAAACGTCACGCTAATCAGGATATGGTCTTCGGCAGGTTTGCCGTCGCGTATTGCGGGCGTGAACTTCAAAGTGCGGATGGCACGCTTGAGTTCGTCGAGGAGAATTTTCGGACAGGGCGACATATCGCGCAGCTCTGTTATCTCGCCGGTTTTCGTCAGCCATACTTCCACCTTAACGTCGCATTGCATGTTGGCGTTTCGCGCTTCGTCGGGATAGCGGACTTCGTCCTTCAACGCCTGCTTGTCGTACTTAGGTTTTGTGTATCCGTCGCTGTCCTCATCGTCTTGCTGTTGTTGCTGCGCCTTTTTGCCAAGACGGAACGTAATGGGAATGCTCATCCATGTTTTAATCGCCCTGCCTTCGTACACCGCCGCCGTATAGGAAGCATTGCGGACGGCATTCACTGCCGCGCTATCGAGCAAGGGATGCACTGCTTCGCGCACAATCCAACGGGTCACTTTGCCGTTTTTGTCAATCATCACATGCACAAGCACTGTTCCCGTGATGCCGCCTTTCTTTGCTTCGTCGGGGTAGATGAAGTTTTTCTGCAACGATACTTTGTCAAGTGCCGCGCCTTTGTCCATCATCACAAAATCATCGGGGTCGGGATCGGGGTCGTATTGTGTGTTCTTTTTTGTTTGTGCAAGCAACGACGTGGCAAACACCGCTGCAAGAATGATGAAGAGAAAACCGTACAGACCGGTGCGTGCGGAACGGTCAATCGCCGCCGCTGCTCTCTGTACATTAACGTTCGGTTTCATGATATGCGATTGTGAGTGATTGAATATTGTGCCGTGCTGCTTCGACACAATCAAGTATCCGGGTATATACGCCGCCGGGCGCAACATATTCTGCTGAACAGTTCCCCTGCCTTCCCCTTGGGTGTATATGCCCTGCGCGGTTACACATGCAATTTACACGCTGTGCATCAATCGTTTGGTTGATGTTCTGTCAGGTGTGCGAAGAAAAACCGGCGTGTGTAGATAGCATTGGTTCACAACACCACTACACGGCGGTCACGCATGTTGCTGCAAGGATTTCGTCGTCGGTATGAATGCGGATGCCGTCTTTACCTGCAAACAGCGTGAGAAAATTGACGAGGTTCTTGGCAAACATCTGCGACGCATGAACAGGCATCGTTGCCGGAAGGTTGAGCGGTGCGAGTATCAGCACGCTGTTGGATGTTGTGATGGTCGAGCCGGGTTGCGTTTGCGTTGTGTTGCCTCCGGTCTCGGCGGCAAGATCAAAAAATCACCGAGCCGGACTTCATGGTGGCAATCATATCGTCGGTAATGATTTTCGGGGCGGGCTTGCCCGGAATCGCGGCAGTGGAAATCACGACATCGGATTGCGCGACGTGTTTTGCCAAACCTTCATGCTGACGTTTCTTCGCGTCGTCGCTGAGTTCCTTTGCATAGCCGCCTGCGGTTTCGGTATCGCGCTCGCCCAAGTCAATCTCAACAAACTTCGCACCCAAACTTTCGATTTGTTCTTTCACTGCGGGGCGCACATCGAACGCCTCGACCACTGCGCCAAGCCGGCGCGCTGTTGCAATCGCCTGCAAGCCCGCTACTCCTGCGCCAATCACCAAACACTTTACCGGTGCCAGAGTGCCCGCCGCCGTAACAAGCATGGGAAAGAAACGACCGGAAGCCGCCGCCGCAAGCAACACGGCTTTATAGCCCGCCACCGATGCCATCGAAGAAAGGATGTCCATACTTTGAGCGCGGCTGATACGCGGAATGCGCTCTAAGGCAAACGCCGTCACCCCGCCGCTGCGGAGCGTGGCAATAAGCGGTTCGTTCTTCCACGCATTCATCATGCACACAAGCGCAGTGCCGCTGCGGAGTTGCGCCACCTCGTCCGCATCAGGTGCTTGCACTTTGCAGACAATTCCCGCCGCCGAATAGACATCGGCAGCCGAGGCAACCACACGTGCACCAACCGCTGTATAGGCATCATCATTATGGGAAGCGGCAGACCCCGCGCCTGTTTCCACCGAAACCTCAAACCCTTTTGCCATGAGTTGCTTAGCCGCGTCGGGCGTTACCGCCACACGGTGTTCGCGGTCTGTGCGTTCGCGCACCACGCCGATATTCATTGCTTCGTCCTTTTGATGTGTGAATGAGAACCGTACCGCCATAATCTGCGGCGCAGTTCAAAAATGAAGAAAGTTTTCGAGAGTGCGAGCGGCATCTGATTTACTACGCGGTGGAGCGAATTAACCGAACGCCGTTATCGCACCGTTTTTTGTGCGCGAATCATCTCGGGATACCCCATCCTGCGCCCGAGCGCAACCACCGCCTGCACAATACGCCGCTCGCGCGTTGTCTGTGTTTTTGCGCTGTCAATCCATTTCGAGAAATAGCGTTGGTGTGAGCCGGAAAGAGTGGCGAAGAATGTTTGTGCATCGTTATCGGCGGCAACGGCATCAAGAAAATCGGCATTCATGCGGTAGCCGTCGGGGTCTTCTTCCATCTGCACATCCACCGTGTCGCCGCTTTCTTTACCAAGTGCTTTTCGGATTGCTGCATTCAGCGGCAGGATGAATGTACCGTCGCCCATTGGCAGTAGAGCC
>JAEUSO010000114.1 GCA_016788605.1 Candidatus Kapaibacterium sp.
CGCTCCAAAGCAAGTTTCGTGCTGCTCTCTGTGTTTGTCGTGGTTGTACCGTCAGGTGCATATCCCGTCAGGGTAAGCGTGGACGTATCATTCTTTCGCATCCGCCCGCCGATGATGTTCAACAGATGCCGGTAGCACAGCAACGTGTTTCGCACTTCATCGCTACTGAGGCGAAAATCATCCGTTGCATCGCTGCGGAGTTTGGCGTACCGTGCGGGTATTGCCGCTGATGCTTCATCAAAAAAGATGTAGCGCAGAAGCGGAATGTATGATGTGGTTGCGATTGACTCTTCCGCCTTGAGTTCGGTGAGCGGCTCTTGCGAATCTGATGACCGGATGACGAGTGTTGCTGTTGGCAGAACTGTTGGTGCCGGTACAAAGAGTGTGTCTATGCGGCGCACGTACTGTGTGATAACCGCATCACCGTCATCTGCGTTGAAGAGAGTATCCGCACCGATACGGGGTACTCCGGTACGGACAACCGGAGCGGTGATTCCGTCTTGTTTTATTGTAATTGTATCAATAATGATTTTCCGTCTGATAATTGCATCAAAATCATTGATGAACGGTGTTCCGTATTTCAGCGACAGTCCTGCGCGAATCATACTGATACGCCACGATTCATCGGCAACCGATGGGACCACATCGGTCAGTGCGTATTCATACCAGACCTCCGGTGCAATCCAGATGTTCTTTGCCGCACCGAGCGCAAATTCTGTCGAAAGCCCGGCAGCTACGGTCATCCTGAGCGAGTTCGCATTGGGAATGTCGCCCCGCGTATCGTTATTGACGCGCTTCTTCGTATCTACGCCGTTGATGATGAATGTGCCGAAGTTGCCTGGCTCGGTGATTTGTTCGTATTGGCGGAAGCTGCGATTAAGCACGGTGCTAATACCAATGGATTGATTCAGAGAAAGGAAGTCGAACAGTCGTAACGAAAACACCGGTTCGATGCCAAGCGTTGCGAAGGATGCTTCTAATCGGTGTTCGAATACTCCACGTACCGGTTGGTTCGTCGAGGGATTGAAAACGGGCATCTCTTCGGGCGTTACCATTGTATTGCTGAACGACGAGCCGACTGCGCGAAGACCAAGAATAAATGAACCGGAAATTTGCATCTCGCCAAGCGCAGAAATAGCCACACCGTTGCCTGTGCCGCTTGTGTATAGCGGGCAACAGCTTTGCGTACCGTCAATTTTTTTGAGAGAGATGCTTGTTTGGGCAAAGAGATACGATGCGTTGATGCCGATGCGCCGACCGTAATTCTGAGCGACGAGGTTCGATGCAATGACAGCGATAAGAACGGTATATAGTATTAAACGGATAATCCTCATCGCAGCACCTGTACGGATAGTGTTTGCAAAATGGTTGGCGTAGTCAGGTGCAGCCAATACATACCGTTTGGAATCATGCTCATGTCAATCGGAACAACGTATTCACCCGCGTCAAGCTCGCGTTCAATCACTGTACTGATAGTGCGACCAATTCCGTCGTTCAGCGTCACACGAATGGCACCGCTTTCAACACTGTGAATGTAAACCTCCGCCGCCGAGCCGACGGGCTGTGGTGCAAGAAGCATCATCGTTCGCTCGCCAGACGGATTAAAGAGACGAATCCCGCCTTGTTTGCAAAGTTGCGATGTGCGATATACTCCGCCTGTTCCGGTAACAGCCACATCTTCGCCGTCATCTTGTCTGATAGTCAATGTTGTTGCCGTGTCATTACCAAGCATGGTGCGAAACCGTACTGTTGTCACCATCGTATTCGGCGACTTCACGGGTAGCGTCAGCGGAATGGTACGAATGCCATCAAGGACAGTGCCTGCCGCAGTACCATCAACAGGCATAAGCATCGAAGCGTTAAACGAGAGCAATACATTCACGGTTTTCGTATCCGGCTGCGCGATATTGACTGTGCGTCGCGTGGTTATCGGAATGCTAATCACCTTGCCGGCTGTTGCATCAAAAGATTCGATGCTGTACTCCACAAGGGCATCACCCGGAATGCCTTGCAACACACAAGTGTCGCTTACCAAGCATCCGTCTGTTTTGAATATCGCACGGACAACATCCGGCACAACACCCGATGCGTTGTATTGTACACGAAACGACCGTGACGACGACGGCGGAACGACAATAGGTAACTGCGGTGCGATAAACGTCATCGGCGAGATGTCGGGTAGCGAACTGAAACTCAAGGTGCGTTGCGAGGTATTTGTAATAGTGATGCTGTCCGTGACAACTGTGCCGCGCTGTCCGTTGATAACGCGGTCGGCAACAGTATAACGCTCGCCTTGCACCACGCCGCGCACTTGCACTTGTTTCGTTGTGTTGCATCGCTCGTCGCGGATAACCATATACGTGACGAACGGTCCGTCGAAGGTGCGCTCTAAAAGTGTCGGTCGTATGGTGAGTGATTGATTTGCTTCGACCGATATGGATGGTGCGGGCGCAAATGATGAGCCGGCAGTATTGTAAGTGTTCGCGGCATCACCGGTGTTGCGAAGGGTGACATCGAAGGGAAGCGGGGTGTTCGGGCAAATCGTGCCGACATCAACCGCAGTATCAATGCTGAATCCCGTAATCTGTGCTGTTGCGCGGAGATCAAGATTGAAGGTGGGGTTATCAACTGAGTTATTCTGCAAGACAAGCGTTGCACGTCGCAACCCCGATGCCGACGGAGTACACCGGATTGCAAGTGGTGCGCTTTTACCCGAATCAATCAGAATGGTTGTGAATGGTGAACTTAATGCAAAGTCGGTTGCATGTTGCCCAGTGAATGATGCGTCATTGATACGGAGAACCGATGTTCCGGTATTCGTGATAGACAGGGTGTCGAAAATTACCGGCGAGCAACCGGAGCGGCTGAACTGTGGATTCGTCGTTGCTATTCCGGCACCGGGTTGAATTCCGCGTCCAGTTAATACCACATCATTGATGGCTGACGACCCGCCACGGTAATAAGCGCGTAGGTGAACCGATGTTCTGCTTCTGAGTGCGGGTGTGTAACGCAAATGCAACGTGAGGGAATCACCTGCATTGATTGTGAGTGATTGCGTTGAGCCGACGATACTGTATTCCGCCGCCGCCCTTCCGGTGATGCGGAGTGAATCAACTGTTAGATCTGATAAGGAAACATTTTTTAGAATGACAGCGCGTGTCGAGTCCCTCGATGTTCCGATGTTCACAGTGCCGAAGTCAATCGAACGAAGTCCCGAACTGACCACAGGTACCCTGCCGTTTCCGCTAATTGTGGTAAGCAGGTCGCTATGCTGTGCATGAATGCGGAGTCCGGCGGAAAATGTTTTCACTGCATCGGGTGAAAAAGCGTATTCAACAGTTGCCGATGCTCCGGCGGCTACACGGACAGGCAATCCCGACACAAGCGAAAACACACGCGCATCATTCCCCTCGAACGACACGCCGGAAAGAGTCAGTGAATCGCTGCCTGTGTTTGTGATATGTGCCACCGACTTTGTTGTCCGTGCCGTTGTATCGGTGTCGTCCATTTGAACGGGTGTGATGCTTGCTGCGGATTGGATAATGGTAAAAGTGGCATCGCTTGTGTCACTCTGAAGGATAACGGGCTGACGCTGCATCAATCGGGCAGTGTAATCATACGATGACGATACGAGTGCTTCTCCATTCGACAGAATATCAACTCCGGTTATCTTGTTGCGATGCCCGCTGAATATCCGCAGGAGCCGACCGCTGCTTGCATCGAAGAGCAAGATGGTATTCGTACCTGTTGCTGCTACAAGAAAACGGTTATCCTGCGAGAAACGGATATGGGTGACTTCCTGCCTGTTCACAAGTGTTGCCAACGTTGCTCCGTTCCGAGTATCATAAATGATAATAGACCGGTTGCCGGCAATGCTGTCGTTGCTCATTGCTGCTATTCGCGTTGCATCTCTTGACATGGCGAGCTTATCAACAGGATACGGATGCGGGATACGCTGCACCACCGAGTCGCGTTTGTCGTCGCGTATGGAAATCTCGGTCGCTACTGAATATGCAATCGTGTTATGCAAGAGGTCAATGTCGGCGGCTCGCACCCCGTTCAGCGACCATGCGAATGTGGAATCGGATAGCTTCCATGCCTGTAAGCGGCGTTCGGCGGAATGGGTGATTAACCGTGTGTTATCAGAGTTCAGCCATGTGGCAAAAAAGGACGACTGATTGTGTCGTGCCGAGTTCACTTCAAAAATCTGTTCCAGTGTTGATGCACGCAGTACGGCAATGGAGGAGCTGAGATTTTGAACGGAGGCAAGTGCGATGAACGTATCATCAACACTAAAATCCGATGAGATGGATTCCTGCATGTACTCGAACTCGACGAGCCGGAGTTGCTGTGTGGTGCGATTCCACGTGCGGATGTTCTTGTCGCTTGTGCAGATGAAAATCAGATTGCCGCTTTTGGAATACCGTGCTTGCACGACGCTCTTCCGTGTTTGAAGCGACACGCGGCGGATAAGTAACCCTGTGCTTGTACTCCACAGATACACGCTGCTGTCGGCGCATGTAAGAAACTCGCTTCCGTCGGGACTGAACTCGGTATGCACAACCGGCGACGGAGCGTGGGGAAGAATGCGTGTGTCAAGAGGAATGGACGACCCTGCGCTGATATGGGAAACCCGCACACGTGCTTGCGTTGTGGCAATGTTGGGAACATGCCACTGGTACGCTCCACCGGATGTTTCCGAACTGATAATGTTCCATGTTGAGCCGTTGTCGCTACTGAAATCAAGTTGGACGTTGTCGCTTGGAACAATACCATTCCATCGAATGAGTGTGCTGTCGCCACCCGCAAACTTCTCGCCGCCGTTTGGAGTTATCAGACGGATTGTTGGTGCAGCGGGTTGTTCGCCGCTCTTGCCCGCCGATGCGACAATCGGTAGCGACGAGCAGAGTGACGTAGCCAAGGTGAATGTAGCGGATGTGTATCGTTCATCCTGCGGCATATAGCTTACCGTGAGCCGGATGCTGTCGCCGCTCTTGAGTGAAAAGGTGCTCGGTGTAATGCTGAATGCTGAATTGTTCGATTGAATGGAACTGACGGTGAAAGTTGTGTTGACGACATTGAGTGTGATTGTCGTATCGCGCTTTACTCCGATGATCGGTGCATCGAAATGAACACCCTGTGGAGATATACTAATGCGCGTATCTGCTTGTCGCGGTAACGAATACGCAAGGTTTTCAGAAACTGAGTTCCGGTATCGAAAAGTGGCAGCCCGCTCTGCTCCGGCATTCTCGAAACAACTCTGCCATGTGATAGTGCATGGCGTGATGTTTTGCTCGCGGGCAAGAATACTACGGTAGATATTTTCCGCTTCGCCTGCGGATTGCACACCGCTATATGCCATACCATTAGTGGATGATGCAATTGTCCGAAGCACGTCGGGAAGCGTAAAGCCGACACTGATACAGTATATCCGGCAGCCAAGTTGATTCGCAAGAGAGATGATCTCCGAAGATCGTGTTTGTGTTGACGGCAGCCCGTCGGTCAGGAAGATGATGACTTTGTTTTTCTTTGCATTCTTCATCATTGCCAATGCGCCGCTCCCGCTTTGGAGGAATGCTGCGTTATAGTCGGTTCCGTCGGCGGTGCTGAGGTCGCCCAATCCTTGTTGCAGTGCAGCGGGATTGGTTGTAAAATCAGTAAGAACGGATGCCGCTTCATTGAAACTTGTCAGGGCGCAATCGCCCGAACTAAAATCAAAACTCCGTATCCACGCCGCTGCTGCCGCTGTTGCAATCATGAGATTCTTGCTTGATTCTGCACGCATGGAACTTGAAGCATCCACACAAAGCAGCGATGAGATTGCACGAAGCGGTTGTTCAAGCGGGCAGTCAACCGAGAGTACTGTGCGCGGCACTCCGCCTTCGCTGATCGTGATGTCGCCCGGTTGTAGTGAAACACGCTTACCGTTGGCATCAAGAACATACACGCCCGCACTCATGCGGGGGAATTGCGACGGATTGGGCTGGAATACCGAGAGTGTTTGTGCGGCAAGAAAATGCTGACCCGATAGAGCAAGAAAGGTCAGCACGGCAAATGCAACGGAACGGCGCATAATCATACGAATAGTTATGTATAGATTGTGCGGCAATATAGCCACCATTATTCAATAATACGGCACCGCACCTTTCCCCTCCACCCATTACGTCCTCATGCCGGAAAGCGCAGTCCGCCGCTGCCCTAACGTTCTTGCGTTGTGCTATCAAAGAATACCGTTGCCTATAAACAAATAGCCGCCCCGATTGTAGTACCGGATCGGCTTGATTGAATATGATTCCCGTTATCTACCTGCTGATAATGATATACGTTGCTGTTGCGCTCTGCATAGAGTGATGCTGTGCTTACCAATATGGCAAGCACGATGAGGAGTATTTTCATTGTTGATGCTCCTACTCTATGATGATGGGTTTATCAAGAACAGTTGCACCTGCTTGGAGGCGGATGTTGTACCACCCGCGCCCCACGCCAAGCCGCTGTGCATCGAAGGGTATGGCATTCTCGCCGCTGTTTAAGTCGCCGCTCCATACTGTTGCCGCAATCTCGCCGCGCTGGGTATAGAGTGTCAGCGTTCCGCGCATTGCTTCGTTGATAGTTATCCGTAGCAATACAGGTTTTGTAGCTTGCATGGGTTGCGGAAACTCTAATTGTAGTTGGGTGTTAGGATTCTCGATGACAGATGTCGTTCCATCCATGCCGAAATAGATGCGAAATATTCTCATTCTTGAATTAGTGTATGCACATGCAATCTCATTAAGCCCATCACCATTCACATCACCTATTGTATGGAAATCATAGACATTGAGTTTATCAGATTCGCCCGGATACGGTATGTAACATGGTAAATATGCAAATGGTAATTGCGGCTGACTTGGATTACCATCAAAACATAACAATTGTAACTCACCGTTTTTCGGTCGTGCATCCAACCACGTGAAATGTGATTCACCACGTACAGATTGTAATGATATTCTGGTACCCCCGCTACCCTGCTGAATGCCAAAAGATACTTGGCTAAATGTATCATTGATGAGATTGAACGTTATAGGACTTAACTTAAATCCATGAACTTCAGGTTTAGCTTGATTATATGCCTTAAAAAGATACGGGTAGGCATAAATAGCATCTCCCCCCTCTAAACTATAAGATGTTAACAACTCATACTTCACCGTCCGGTTGTTTTGTGTGCCACTTAATGCAACCGACCAAAGCCGTAGTGTGCCTTGTGTGATCCCACCTGCTTTTTTATCCCGTATCCACGTCAGCGTGATAATACGCATACCCTTTCCCTCAAGGTAATACGCATCCATCAGGCATTGCTCTTCCACTCGCACTCTGCTCAAATCATTGTACATTGTTGGTGTGCAGGGAAGTTTAATCCGTTCTAACTGCCGTAGGTCATCACCGCCAACCAATACCGTTCCTATACCTTTGGGCTGCACTGTATCAGGAAATGATGATGATGCAAACACTATATCATCCTTACCGTCTTGGTTTATGTCCGTGCTTGTTATGAATGCGAAATGGCTGTAGCCATCGTAGTAGCGACTGACATATTGTGGCTTGGGAGGCGCACCGTTCTTCACTCCTTGATACATGTGGTAATGATTGGTGAAATAGTCCCTGATTCCGTCGCCATTGTAGTCACCGTAAAGAACTTTCGAGCCGCCCGCAAAATTGAACATAGTTGCGGTATCGCCTTTGAAGCGGTTGTAGATAACCTTGCCGCCGCAGTAGAGGGCATTCTTGCCGCCGTTGGCAATATCGAAGTCGGGCAGGTAGGATAATCCACTGCCGCCGATGCCATTGACTTCCTCGTACCAGACGGAAAGTTCGGGAAGTTTGCTCCAGTCCTGCGCTATGGCTGTGTGGGTTAGCGCGGCGAGAGCGAGGAGTATGGAAATAAGGAACGCACCTTGCGTTCTTGTTGTCGTTTGCCGCGTGAGAAATGGGCGGCTGAATTGTCGAGCCATTGCTGACTCCTTTCTGTGTATGTGAAGAACACGTAAGAGAGTGGCATAATTCAGTGCAAACGTAGCACGGAGTTCGGAAAACACGAAAGACAATTTGCATCTGCGGTTCTGGTGTGAGACCTCTCCTCAACCCTCTCTGGTGGAGAGTGAGTTTGGTTTGTAGAGACGCGCCACGCATGTCTGTACGTGAGGGTATTGGTTGGAAGTAGAACGCAAGAACGCTTGGTTGAAAGCGGACTGCGCTTTCCGGCAAGGTGAGGATTGAGGTTGGGACACGGCACGGTGCCGTATTCATGTGATACAAAATTGTTGAGCTGTGCTCAGTTCACCTTCAGCAACTCAATATCGAAGGTATTGTCTTCGGTGATGATATGAGCGCGGTAGATACCGCTCTGTTCCTGAACGATGGAACTGTCCCACAGTACTGTATGTGCGCCTTGCTGCATATACTCCGAGCAGAGTTTTTCCACGACACCGGATTGAGCAGTTCCGGCTTTCTTGTCGTGACGCTCGTAGCGGATTTCAATGAAGACACTCTGGGGACGGGTGAGTGTGAGCGGGATAGTGACGAGGGCGGGTTGCAGCGATGTGACTGCTCTTGTAACGGCGGTTGTATTGTTCTTTACGGTTGATATTTGTGTCGTGTTTGATGATGTAATGTTTGGATCGTTTATAGCTGGAGCGGTTTCAGGGGCTTGTATGGTTTGTTCCTTGATTGATTGCAGGAATGCAGGAAGCCGGTTGATAGTTAGGGCAAGCGGCGAGCCGCATGCATACTCTTCGTAGTGTGCACTTTTTCCGGTTCGCCGGACAAGCGACACGGCGGCAATGCTCATTTGTTTGGCGGTGGAGTCGTCGTAGATGTCGTGGTCAATCCAGAGTGCGGGGAACTGCGCTGCGTCGGTCATGAAGCGCATGAGGATGTCGGAATTGAGAACGGGCGAATGCAGACATATTTTTCCAAAGAATGCCGGCACGGAATCAGTTAATCGAATGGCGTTCAGCGCACCGTTGCCATGCGCGACGACGGCGTTGTACTCTGCGGTTGTGCGGATGCTGAACGAGCGGCGTAACCAGGGAATGACGGTTGTTGCAATGTAGTCAGTCATTTGTGCGGCGAGCGCGGAAGCTGGTTTGGATGTGCCTTCGCCGTACATCGGCAGGTCGTAGCTGATGTATGCTGCAACGCTTGGGCTTATCACTGCGTCGCCAAGCATGTTGGTTCGGGTGACGGTGGTCGCAGCTTGCCTACTGTAAAAGTCACCGTCCAGAAATACCATGAGCGGATAGGGCATGGTAGAGGTATAACCATACGGTGTGTTCACCGTAACACGGATTGAGGATGGCAATGACGGGTTGAAAAATGTGGTATCAGTTGTTGCACCCGCCGGACGGTAACTGCGCGTGTTGTAGCGGTGGCGAACGTAACGCGGCATTTCAAGAATGCTGACGGTTGTGTTATATGATGGTTCCGACACCGGGTTCAACGGGTCGGGTTGCGGTGTGCCGTTCACAAGAAGTTCATAGCCGACACGCACGGTAGCGGGCAATGTGAGTTTGAGCACGGCGTATTGCGTTCCTGCTATGCGCTTCAAAGGCAGGGTAGTTATCCATTGCGTCATATCGCCGCGAATGGCAACGTCGTTGGCAGCACCTTTATAGATAATCAAAGCTGTTGTGTCCTCTATAATAGGGACTGCGGTTTTTGTTTTGAGTATGTCGTCGAGCATTGCCGCCGCTTGCTTGGGCTGCGCTTCAAGAATCCGGCTGATGTATGATTCCCGTTTTGGATTAACATCCGCCGCTGCAATGCTGCTTGCCGCGATAAATACAAGAATAACTATGTTTAGAAATGTAGTCGTCGTTGTCATGGTTGTTATCTATCCGGGTTGTTCAGAATTGTAAGAGGGTGTGGCGTTGAACGCACGCAAAGTTAGCTGTGGCGGGTATTCTTTGGAAGGATATGGCA
>JAEUSO010000115.1 GCA_016788605.1 Candidatus Kapaibacterium sp.
CATTGCAGTATGGAATCCTAAGCGGCATCAGGAACGAAGTACGACCAAAACGTATCAATCTTGTTTTTGGTAATGCCGCCACACTTGTTGAATATCACAGACCGTTATCAATAACCTTTGCAGCGGGCAAGGCGTACTCAGTCATTTTTACCGGCGACCAAGCGCGTGGATATTCGTTTATACTTTTGCAAGAGTATTAGCCGATTTATCCATAGAGTTCACCGCATATCTCATACACCGGATGAACGTCAACCAAAGGGGAATCATGTATCAATATTGTATAGCTCTTGCTTTGTGCTGTACGGCTATTCTGTTTTCAAACGAAAGCTTCGCCCATACACTACCCATGCCTGCAACTTCATTGCACCTTCAGGCATTTTCCGACGAGGTAACTGAAGCGGAGGCGGGCGATAGCGACGACGAAGAACCCCCGCCGAAAAAGTGGACGCTTTCTGCAAGAAGCAGCATCATGTCCAACCAGTTTCGCAATGGCGTTCAGGTTAGTAATAACCAACCGACGCTCACAGGCGGATTGCGCGTAACCCACAGTGCTGGCGCATACGGGTCAATCACCGGAACACGCCGGCTTGGTGCAAACGGCTTTTATCAGCAGACCAATCTATTAGCTGGCTATACATACTCCGCAGCCGACTACTGCGACCTCTACGCCGACTACACCTATTTCATCTATCCCAACGACGATGTGAATCTCTTTGCAACTGCTACATCGCTCATTTCGGCAGGCGCAAGTTTTTACACACCGGTTATGGATATTGATGTGATACTCGACCGCTACCTTGGTACTGACGACGCATCATTTGTTACACTCAATTTCTCGCGCTACATCGGCATTGGTGAAGACGAAGACCTTTCCGTATCGCCAATGTTTTCCGTAAGCGTTACACGCTTTGAAGTAACAACAGCACGTGCAAAACGATTGAATTTACCAGCACAACAAAAGTGGGGACTGAGCAGCGTATCGCTTGATGCAGCCGTGAACTACGCGCTTGGCAAAGGATTCAGCGCATCACTCGACCCGATGTACTTGATTACATTTATTGGTGTTAATCCCGCAAAGGCAAGCAACCGAACATCACAGTTTGTGATTACGGCGGGTATGCGGTATGCGTTTAAGTTTTAACTTTTGACTTACGGTATATTTCTATTTCGGACGGTAACCAATACGCCGCGATTCAAGAAGCGCGCTTCTGGATAAGGAACAGAATAAAAGGGTGATGAACTTTCGTCGGTGCTGCGAAGCAAGCCGCCGCGAAGGCGTGATGCAACCAACTCGGCTGTGCGCGGTGCGGATTTTGTAAAGTCAGTGATATTGATGATTGACTCATTGGTCACGTAGCGGTTGAGTAAACTCAGTGATTCGCGCTGTGTTGAATCCAATGTCAGGTTCGTTGAATTCTGGAGCGGAAAACTGAACCACGCACGTATTACTGTTGTATCCGACGAACCAGATGCAGCGGAAAGAGGTCGGAACGATGTGGGTATCTGCACAATGCTTGATGTTGCCAAGCCGCTCTCGCCATTCACTACCAAAACCGCTTGAAGCGAATCAAGCCGAATAGCACCGGGAATATCCCTCATGTCCAACGTTGTTTTCAGTGGCATTGTCCCTTTGCCATTCACCGTTTTTAATGTTGCATTCCGTTGTGTAAGTACCAATTCCCACGACTTCACATCATCGTTACCAAAACCTGCCGGGCGGAATCGCAAATAATCAGGACTGATACTCCGAACCGTGTCGCGCCGCACTAACGAAGAAAGAATCACGGGCGAACCGTGAATCTCAACACGTCTGCATTCGGCTGCGCTAAGCAAGGGGCGGGTTGTATCTGCACTCCGGGCAATGGTTTGGATGATCATCCGCTTACGGTCAATTTTCCAGACGCTTTGAAAGTAGCGCGCTATGTTTTCTGCGCGCCGCCGTGCAAGTGTGGTGTTGTCACGTTCGTCGGCACTGTCGGCAGTCGTTCCGGTAATCGTAATGACTTCTTTGGTATTCTCGGCAAGCCGTGAACCGATGATGTTCAGTACGTTGTAATATGTTTCAAGAGATGTGTTGCGGATAGCCCGTTCGGGTGAGAACTCCGCAGTTTCGCTGCGCGAGAGCAATACGTAACGCGACGGTAATGCTTCGCTGCCATGCTCGAAGAAAATATAGGGCATCAGCGGCTGCATATCAAGTAATTCTGTTTCGATAATACTGACTGATGTTCCGGGAAGTTCGCGTTCGCCATTGAAGGGAATCACACTCAAGTCGCTTTTGATAGATGGCGGCAGCATTGTCATTTTGTTTGGCGCGGAAGAGCGAAGCGACTGAAATGCAACGCCGATTCCCGCACGAACCGCATGGGCGCGCCAATCTTCGCTAATCGTCATGCGGGTAAAGCCGAGCGAGAATGACAATTCCGGCATGAGTAACAGTGTGTTATCTGCATTCATCGGAAAGCTGAGGCGGAATCCGCCAACCGCCGAAAGTACAAGCGGTGACAAACCGACTATATCGCCACTCTTTGTATTACGGATGCGTGAGCCGTTCTCGAAACTTCCTTGTTCGGGAAATAAGAGTTCCTCCTTCTGACTCACAACACCTTTCAAGCTGAAATCAGCACGGATACCTGTGAATGCAGTCAATGTTTTTCCAACACGAAAATTCGCTGTTGGCTCTAATGCAATGCCTTGTGTTACCGTACTTAGCGAGTGTTCGATTTTCGCTTCGCGCAATGTGCCGGACACATCCACCGGCTGCGACTCGACGGTTGTGAATCGTCCGCTCAAATCCGAAAGTGAGAGCCGGATGCTATGCGAAATGCGCTGAGTCATCGGCAGTTCGATAAAAAGTCCGACGTTCGGAGTAAGCCCGTTGCCATTAGTGTAGAGCGGGCAGCATGATGGAAATCCATTAAGCGAACTGAACTCGGCTGCATGGAGGATAATCCCGCCTCCAGCAAATCCGCCAAATCGAAAACTGATTGATGAATCCAAGTCAGTGCTCTGTGCTACCGCGTTTATAGAAGGTAGAATAAACAGCACGGATGCAATGACGATGAGATGGAATCCACGTACTGTGCGGAATATGTGTTCGCGGTGAATCACCGGACTACCCCGATGCTTGTTGTGATACGCCTTGTGGGCGTGCTAAGAACTGCGGTATATTGCGCCGGAACGAGGTGCGAAACATCAACAGGATACTCATATACTCCCGCCGGAAGGTTTTCGGTAAATACTGTGCGGACATGATTACCCAACATGTCAAAAATCTCCAACGTCGTTATGCCATTTTCCCGTAGCGAGAACTGAACGGCGGTTTCACCGGATGTAGGATTGGGCGCAATCTGACGGAACTGAAGACCCTGGTTATCAATGAACAATCGTTTCCCGCCCGCCTTGCAGATATTATCTGTTATGAAGAGTGATGCCGTTCCTTCAACTAACTCATTACACTCATCCTGCCATCGAAACTCCGTCACACGAATCGGAGTGCGGTCATTATTGCCAAGCGCAGTATTCAAGATGAGTGTGAAAAGAGTGTCGCCGGAGTTGAATCCCCGACCTTGAAGAGATATAATCCTCTCGTCACCCATGAGAGTTCCTTGCTCATCGCCTGCGCGGGGTGATAACATCGTTCGATTAAATGCGATAACTGCCTTGTAGGGGCGTTTCATAAAGAGGAAACTTGTAGGAGTGTTCGAGAGACGCACCGATGTAACAAGTTGCTCGCCAATGGTTGCGCTCAATGTGTCGGGAATGGTTATTCGCATCGAAGGATAGGGAAGTCCGCACACAACATCTGCTGCAAGAATGATTTCGTGCACTTCATTATTAGCGGTTGTAATGATAAGCCGTGCTGATGTGCGACCGGTAGTCAGAGCGGTGAAACGCAACGTTGCCGACCAACACGCACCGGATTGGTTCAAGGTAAGCGGTAGTGATGTTTCACTGCGTGTGAACGGAGGTGATTCGCCATACTCAATTGTAGCAGAGGTTATGGTTGCCTCGGATGTATTGAGGATGCAGGCGATATTGATTAACGTATCGCGTGTTTCACCAACGGAGACCACACCGAAATACACGGAGCGGGGGGTGATGAGTTTTCGGGGAAGCGCATAGCCGCGCATTACTGATTGTACCACGCCCGCAGTTGTATGGTAACGAATGGGAATACTGTCCTCAGTACCGGAATACTGTGGGGAATATGCAACCGACGGCGAGGCGCATGAACCATTGAACAGTGTGGATGGCAGACCCGATGCGTAGGTGAATTTTGCCGAGGGCGGAACGGTAATTGAATCAATGCGAAGCAGTACCGGAGCAGGATTACAGATTGCGTTGTCGAACCGCTTCACGAATACCGACCCTTCTTGCACTTCACCAAAGTCGAGCGGTGTGGTTTGTAACCCGGCTTGACTGATTGTATTGAGCGAATCGGAGAGACGCGGATTGGCAGGCGAGCCACGTTGTTTTATTCTGAGCAGGAGCGCAATAGTGGTAACATCCGGCACCCTCCATCGGTACGCCATACCTTGTGCAGTATCGGTTATCTGCATCCACCGCAACCCTGCATCGGTGGAGTAATCAATAATTACTGTATCGGTTGGCATCACGCCGCGCCAATGGATTATGCTGTCAGTTCCGGCAAGCAAGCGCGACCCGCCGGTAAAATTGACAAGCTCTGGAATAAGAGCGGGGTTTATTCCTGAATTTGCCTCGGCATAAACAGTATGTTGCCTGCACGAATTACTGGTAATGCTAATCTCGGTAATCCGCTTTAATGTGTCGGTTGCGGTGAAGGAGACCGTTACAGTTCGTGATTCGTTTTTGGTAAGTGCGAATGATGCTGGCAGACCGGGCAGTTGGAATAGAGGGCTGGAACTTAGCATCCCTGTTACGACAATATCATCACCACGTGCGGTGAGCGTCAGTTGTGCGGTGGCTGTTTTGCCCCGTGTCACTTGCCCGAAGAGAAGTACGGGACTGCTAATTTCAAGATACCGTTGTGTGGAGTCCGGCATGGTGTACATGTATGTTGTGGATACGCGCATATCTTCCGATTCGAAGCGGACGCTGCGGTTGCTAAAACACCAACTGCGGTCGGCATTCCAAATAAACGTGCTTGGTTGCGCGCCTTGGGCTGCACGAAGTATTCCTGCACACGTTTGCTTGAAGTATGGAATTGTTGTTGCAGTAACGGCAAATCCGTTGGTAATGTTAGTAATATCTCGAAGTGGTTGCTGAGTGCTGCCGTCAAGGGATACAGTATGGATTGTGGGAGCAACTTGCAGTGATGATAGTGCCTTCATAACATCCGTTGTTGCAAACGGCGCATTGCCATTATGAACGAATACTATGTGACATCGCTCTTGTAATCGACGCGCAAGCGAAATGATGCCCGTATGTTCATCAAGAAATGCGTTGGTAAAATCAGCACCGCCGTTTAGTGTGGGGAAACGCTGAAATGCCGCTGCCAAGCGGGTTGTGTCGGAGGTAAAATCTTGCAGTATAACAGCACGTTGTGCGAAACACACTATGGCTATGCGCGTGTCGGGATGTTTCGTGCGGTAGAGTGCGGGTAGCATTGCAGCATAGTATGGGCGGTCTTGCGGCTGGTGACAATCAAGTGCAAGAAGGATATTCACTGGTTTGTGTGTGTCGGGCGGCGGAATACCAATCGAAGCTAATACTTGACGCGAGCCGTTTTCGGTTATTCTGCGGTCGTTCTGACTGAATCGTTTTGGTGCGGAGAGTGTATCGAACGCATACACGCTTGCCTGCATGAGCGGATATGAGAGCGGCTTAACAGAGCGGACAAGGATTGTCTGGGCATTCGAGTGTTTCACACCGACCATACCGGCAATGGCTATGCACACCAAACGCAATGCGAATACGGGTGACCGTGCGTGGGATATGTGCCGAGCAGCATCCATTATGCGAGACGTGGTGCGGGATTGGTACGAACTTGATATGTCAAATTACGCAGAGAGTGAAGAAGTTCCTGCGGGCAATGCCAAAATCATGAAAGATGGTGGTACGGATTTAGAATCCGACACTGCAACCGATACTGAATCCGAATGTGTTTGAGAGTTGTGTTTGTCCTCGTGATGAATAGAGCAAGCCGCTTGCATCAAGCCCCGCACTGATTCGCGCTATACTGACAGGAAATGTCAATCCGCTAAACAGTGTGCCTATTGGCTTTCCATCGAATGTGCTGCCGAGGGTAAAACGTACAAATGGCTGTCCGCCGATAACCGAGGTGCTTGGGTCGCGCAGCATCACAACACCGCTTACACTTGTGTACACTTCGTTCTGCAATGTTCCAGCCGCGTTATCAACTGCCGATAGTGCAAATGTATTGCGTCCGATTTGTCCACCATAGGAAAAGTATTCGTTATGGGTGACAAGAAACGCAAGGTTCACATTATCAAAGTCGAACAGTCCGTACGGGGTTTGTTGTGGCGCAACACCAAAGAATTGCGTGATGCCGAGTCGGTTGATTTCCAGTGAGTAGTCGCCGTCAGCGCGAAGCGAGAACGGAACAGTCGGCACATTAACCATTGGCATTGTTCTGCGACCGCCAATACCGCTATATGGCGATACCATGCTGATGCGTGCGGACTCGGTAAGAACACCCTCGTTCGCACTCTCTTCGCTGAGATATGCACTTTCGTCGTCACGCAACGATTCTTGCGACGTGGTGAGATTGTTCCCGTTTGTTGTGATTGACGTGTGGCGACGTTGCTGCTGTATTATGCGTGATGCGAATGGTGTTGGTGGTATTGCATCGGATAGTTGACCATACTCCGGCGGTGCGGACGGTGGTTGCAAAGATGGTGTTGTCTGTGGCTGAACTTGTTCGATAGCCGGTTGTTGTTTGAGTGCTGTTATGCTTTGCTGCGAATCGTCCTGTAAAAACGTCATGCCGAAATACATCATAATTGCCCCGATACCAAGTGTGCCGGCGGGAACTGCGAGTTTGCGGAGTGCAAGCCAGAGTGCGGCTGTCGTAGCGGCAAGTCCGCCAATTGTTTCGGTGATGCCTGCGCTACTCATAACCGATGCGGTCAGGTACGCAGGTGCTTCTGCGGTCATGCGTTCGTTCTCGAACGTTTTCCGCATTTCCAATGCTTCGTTGAACTCCTGTTGCAAGTCGGCGTCGGTGGCAAGGGCGGCGAACAGCGTTGCCTGTTGCACGGAATCCGCTTCGCCGTCCAAGTACAGATAGATGATATCCGATGGTGAAAAATTATCAGTCATATTATTTCCTTGTTTCCTCCCAATAGGGTGTAAGCGATTCGCGCACTTTGCGTTTTGCTCGAACCACCCAGTTGCGTACTGTGCTTATCGGCACATTCATGGTCTCGCCGATCTCCTCGTACGACATTCCTTGATATGCTTGCAAAACCAATGCCTCGCGCTGGTCGTCGGGCAGAAGTTCCAACGCCATGCCCATAATCCGGGCAAGTTCCTCGTTCTCCAACTGGTTGAACTGTTCCGCCGGAGCGTGGATTGACTCGTCGAATTCCGATACAATAAGATAGGAATCGCGTTGTTTCATTCGCAGACACACATTCCTTGCTATGCGGAGTAAGTATGCCGGAAGATTAATCATTTCGCGGTCGGCGCGGGCACTTTGTAAAAAGAGCGAGAATGTTTCTTGGAATGCGTCGTCGGACTGCTCTGTCCGCCCCAGTATCTTGCTGCAATAGAGAAATATCCGACCGTTGTAGCGGCAGTAAATCTCTTTGAATGCTTCGTCCCGTACTTTCTTTTCATCGCAAAGAAGCACGTAGAGTTCAGAATCCGTGAATGCAGTAATTGGCTGGTTCATTGGTAAAAACCGATGCGTTCCACTAGTGCGGTGCGGGTTGATGCTTGTTTTTCAAACTGTACAACGCCTGTATGCCTGTAATAATACAGTGCTTGGAAATATGTTTCACCCTCAAAAATCGGAAATTCGACCGATTGCGAGGTAAAATGAAAGAAGGTCAGGGATTAGCGGAGGAAGCGGAGAATACTGTCGGCGGCACGTCCGCTCGCCCCCTTATCACCTAAGAGCGTCCGTATCCTGCAAAATTGTTCATGTTGTTCACGACGCTTTGATTCATCTTCGATAAGTGCTTGCAATTCATGGGCAATTCTCTGTGGTGTCGCATCGTATTGGATAAGTTCAGGTATAACGGCGCACCCCGCAAGGATATTAACTAACGAAATCGAATCAAGAGTAATCAAGCTGCGGGCTATCATATAGGAAAGCCGCGACGTGCGGTACATCATGGCGAAGGGCATGCCGCAGAGTGCCGCTTCCAATGTTGACGTTCCCGTTTTCACCACACCTGCCATTGCCTGTTTCATCAGCGTGCGTGATGCGGGGGATTGCGTCAGTCCGTGTGTATCCGCAATCCTATCATACATCTCTGGCGGAACGAGCGGCGATGTTGCAATGCTGCATTCAATATCGCCAATGGATGAACGGACGATGTCGGCTGCCTGCGCCATGATGGGCAAATGCCGTTGTACTTCCTGTGTGCGGCTTCCGGGGAGAAATGCGATGGTGCGAGAACGCCCTTCCAACAGCGGGGTGCTGTCGCCGAACGTTTCATCATCAAGCAACGGGTGACCGATAAATGTTGTCTGTATTCCATAGCCGGCGAAAAACTTTTGCTCGAACGGGAAGACGACAAGCAATTCATCCGTTACATCAGCGAGTCCGCGTGCGCGATGTTCACCCCATGCCCAGAGTTGCGGCGCTATATACCATACAACCGGCACGCCGGATTTCTTTGCATGGGCGGCAAGGCGCATATTAAATCCGGGATAATCAACCGGAATAAACACCGACGGCTTCTGTGAAGCGATAAGCGTATGTGCATCGGCAAGGACACGTTTGAAAAATGTGTATCGTTTCGCCACTTCCCAAAACCCGACTACGCTCATGGTGCGGATGTCCACGATGCTATCCAATCCCTGCTCAATCATCCGTTCGCCGCCGATTCCGACAAAACGGATGCCGGGTATCCGTTGCTTCAATGCTACCATCAACCGCGCCGCGTGAATATCGCCGCTCGGCTCACCTGCTACTATCAACACTACGGGTTCTTGGCTCATACTTTGGTAGTTCTGATTATACGTACTGCAGCTACGAGTAGCTGTTCAAGTGCGGGTAAACTGACATCGGAAAGCGACTTGATGTAAATGCATGATTTGCCTGTGGTGTGTTTGCCAAGTTCAGCAAGCTCCTTGCTAAGATGCCCCAAACTGCACATCAAGTATAGAGTCAGGTTTTGTTTGCGAGGCGAGAACCCAATCTCAAACCATCTGCCTTCCCGCCCCGATTCATATTTGTAGGTGTATTCACCAAAGCCGACCATGCTTGTACCCCACATCACGGGCGGATGACCGGATATGTCCTGCATCATTGCGGCAAGCGTGCGGCAATCTGCTTGAGTCGCCGCATTGTCAATCTTCGCGATGAAGCCCTCAACCGACTGCACTGTCTTTTGCGTTTTATTAGCGGCAACTGTTTTCGTTACCTTCTTCTTCGTTGCGGTGGATTGTGTCGCGGACTTTTTTGCTGCTGTTTTCTTTGCCGACGGCTTTGTTCCTGTCGGTTTTTTTTCTGTTGCCATAGCAATCTGATAAGATAAAGTGAGAACGCTCAAAAATAGGTGCAAGAGTTGCTTCTGTGGCATCGAGTGTCTGAATACATAAAACGAACGCCCGCAACAAGATTTGCTGCGGGCGTGCGCGTTATCAGAGCCGGCGCACGACATTGTCAGTACGCCGGGTTTAACAACAATGATTATTTCATTTCAATTTTTTGATAGTTGAAGCTGATGCTCTCTCCACCTGCGCTTGGGGTTGCTGTGATTTTCATTACAAAATGGAAATCTTGCAAACTGACTTTTCCTGCGCCGCCACCGCCAGTGGAGCGTGCC
>JAEUSO010000116.1 GCA_016788605.1 Candidatus Kapaibacterium sp.
TCGGGGGTCTCGTCATGCCACGCCACACCGTCAAGACACTCTCCCAGGTCCGGGTCGGGCACGTCCGCTGGCTGTGGAAGCCGTTCCTCGCCCGCGGCAAAATCACCCTCCTCGACGGCGACCCCGAGGTGGGCAAGTCGCTCATCACATCGCCCATGAACTCTTCGGGAACAAGCACCTGCACTTCATAAACGGGTTCGAGCAACTTGGGATCGGCTTGCATGAAGCAGTCGCGGAAAGCGTGGATTGATGCGGTTTTGAACGCCGCTTCGTTGGAATCCACCGCGTGCATTTTGCCATCGAACACTGCTACGCGAATATCACGTGCGTGGCATCCCGTCAGCGGTCCGGTGGTCATTTTTTCCATGATGCCTTTGGTGATTGCAGGCATAAACCGCGCTTCAATCACACCGCCCACAATACAATTCAGTAACACAAACTTTCCGCCCCACGGCAGGTCGTGTTCCTCCATACCGCGAACAGTAATGCCCGACGGGGGAGCCATGCCCGCATGGTACGGTTCGACAATAAAATGCACCTCGGCAAACTGTCCCGCACCGCCCGATTGCTTTTTGTGGCGGTACATTCCCCGCGCCTGCTTTTGTATTGTTTCGCGGTAAGGAATTTTCGGCTCGGTGAAAGCCACATCAACCTTGAAGCGATTAAGCATCCGCCACTTTGCCACCGCAAGGTGCATCTCGCCTTGTGCATGAAGAATCGTCTGACGGAGTTCATGCGAATGCTCCACAACCAATGTCGGGTCTTCTTCGTGCAATTGGTGCAGCGCCGTTCCCACTTTTTCTTCTTCGCCTTTTTTCACCGCTTCAACACCTGTGCGGATTTTCGAGCGCGGGAACTCAATCTGCTGCACAACCACCGTGCTGCTCTTGTCGTGCAACGTGTTGTTCACATGTGTATTCTTAAGTTTCACCACTGCGCCAATATCACCGGCAATAAGTGTTTGCACTTCCTCGCGTTTCTTACCATCCACTTTGTATAAATGTCCAAGATTCTCATGCGCACCTGTTTGTGCATTGACCAACACGTCGCCATGTTTTATCGTGCCGGAGTACACTTTCATAAAACTCATCTCGCCCATATTGGGTTCACTGATTGCCTTAAAGACAAATGCCACAGGTTCGCCAGTTGCCGAGCAGGGGATAGGGTTTCCTTCGGTATCGAGAATAGGTGTGGCAAGTTCATTTGCACTTGGTGCTACATTGTCAATAAATCCCATCATACGACCACTGCCCATGTTATTCCTTGCCGACACACAAAAGAGGGGAAAGAGTTGATGGCGTATCATTGCCTTTTTCAAGCCGTTTCGCATTTCGTCTTCGGTCAGTTCGCCTTGCTCGAAGTATTTATCCATCAGCGTTTCGTCGTTCTCGGCGATTGCTTCAATCAGTTCATTATGCAGCCGCGCCGCCTTCTCTCGCTCGGAATCCGGTATGGGAAGTTTCTCGGGTTTACCGCCTTGCGGACCAAATTTGTACATTGTCATTTTCAGCACATCAACAATAGCATTAAATCCCGTGCCTTCCTGTAAGGGATACTGCACTACAGTCACCGCCCGTCCGAACCGCTCCTTTGCTTGCTCCACCGTTCGCTCGAACTTTGCTTGGTCGGCATCAAGTTTATTCACCGCCAGAATCATCGGTGTGCGGAACTGCTCGGTGTACCGCCAGATGATTTCCGTTCCCACTTCCACACCGTTCACCGCATTCAGAAGCAGCACGCCGGTATCGGCAACGCGGAGTGCCGTTATCACTTCGCCGATGAAGTCATCGTAGCCCGGTGTGTCAATCACATTGATTTTGTAGTTCTTCCATTCAAGGTTCAGCATCGTGGCAAAGACCGAACTGCCGCGTTCATGCTCGATGTCGGTATAATCCGATATAGTGTTTCGCTCTTCTACCGTTCCTCGCCGGTTAATCACGCCCGCCTCGAAGAGCATTGCCTCGGCGAGCGTTGTTTTCCCTGAGCCGCTATGCCCGAGTAACGCTATGTTTTTGATATGTTGGATGTCGTAGGTCGTCATCGCAAGTCCCCTTTCGCGTAGTAGTTCAACAAATGTGAATTAGCGTAGTATCATTGTCGCATTCAGCGCGACGTTATCCCTCTTATGTGCTGCGAAAACCGATATGTTGCCATGAGCCGCTGCGGAGCGATTGCGGCTAGCGTTCCTTCGGCGTGACATTTCCCCCTGTGTTGATTTCTCCGTCTGCCATGCCGTCAGCTGCGTATCCCGAAATTCTTACCCGACCGTGATTGTGAATAGCTCCTGTGTATGCTGAAGTATGTGATACATACGTTCGCGGACGAACTTAACGAAATTGTCCGCACGTTGTTCGTGGAGCAAAAGATATTTTTTGAGGAATGCTCCGCTTAGTCCAAGCCAGCCGCTGTGTCATCGCCGCGAGGGTCGGCGCCGGCTTCCAATCTGCCGTCGGGTAATACCAGAATGGCATCCACTCTGCCGATGGGTTCGCGCTGTTTGAAGGTGTGTCCGCGTTTGCTCAACTCAAGCATTGTTGCGCTGTCGAGCGAGTTTTCCTCCGTGTAAATCCAGTCGGGAAGCCATTGGTGGTGGAAGCGTTTTGCTTCGACAGCTTGCTGCATCGTCATGCCGAAGTCGAGAACGTTCAGGATGGTTTGGAATACTGATGTGATAATCGTACCACCGCCCGGAGTGCCGACCACCATCTTCAATGCGCCGTCCTTTTCTACAACGGTCGGGGTCATGGAACTGAGCATCCGCTTGCCCGGAGCAACAGCATTTGCCTCGCTGCCAAGCAACCCGTACATATTCGGCGAGCCGGGCTTTGCCGAGAAATCATCCATCTCGTTATTAAGCAGAAATCCCGCTCCGGCAACAACAAGTTTCGAACCGTAGGAGGCGTTGAGCGTCGTGGTGACCGAGACCGCATTGCCGCTGCCATCAACAATCGAATAGTGTGTTGTTTGCTCACTTTCGCGGCGCATTTTATCAATACGGTTTGGCTGCTGCTGCGGCATTGTATCGAACTCTATCGCATTGCCAAAGGTAACGGTCGAACTTGGTGTTGCGCGGTTCATTCGGATAGGGTAGGTGCGCGATTCGCAGTACGCGGGATGAAGAAGCCCACGAACGGGAACACGAACCGCATCGGGGTCGCCAAGCCATTTGGCGCGGTCGGCATAGACGCGCCGTTCGCACTCAACCATCAGATGCACTGCGTCGGCGGAGTGGAATGTGCAGTCCTTCGTGGCTCGACGCTCCCACATGGAAAGCAGTTGCAGCAGCGCAACACCGCCCGAACTTGGCGGAGGCATCGAGATCACGGTGTGGTTACGGTATGTGCCGTGAAGCGGGGTGCGCCACCGCGAGGAATACTGCGCAAGATCGGTTTTATCAATCAGTCCGTTGTGTTGTTTCATTGCCGTTTCAATCAGCCGCGCTGTTTCGCCTGCGTAAAATCCATTGCGTCCGTTGTTGCGGATGCGGATGAGTGTGGCTGCAAGGTCGGGCTGCCGCAACGTATCGCCCTGATGCCACACGCTACGGGCGGTGAGTGCCTGCTCCGTGCCATTCCACTTTGCCAAACGCGAATGAAATTCGTTCAGGTCGGCTGCCTGTTTTGCTGTTATGGGAAAGCCCCGCTGAGCAAGTGCTATTGCGGGTTCGAGCAGGGTGCGCCACTTCATCGTGCCATAGCGTTTATGCGCCTGTATCATTCCGTCCACCGAACCCGGAACACCGGCGGCAAGCGCACCTTCCAACGAGAGTGACGGAACGGGATTGCCCGCAGAATCAAGAAACATGTCGCGCCATGCGCGTCGCGGCGCTTTCTCGCGGAAATCAAGTGCCGAACATTCTCCCTTCATGCTGCGCCATATCATAAACCCGCCCCCGCCGATGTTGCCTGCATTGGGATAGACCACCGCAAGCGCAAAGTGTACTGCCACCATTGCATCGGCTGCGTTGCCGCCATTGCGGAGTATCTCACGTCCCACGCGGCTTGCTTCGGGATGTGCCGTAACAACCATTGCCTTTGTTGCAATCGCGCCGCGTTGCTGCGCTTGGCAATCGTAGCCGGCTGCGAACCACAGGACTGCAAGAAAGAGCGGTATGGTGCGGCAGCAGGGCATCAGTCGTTATCGGGTTCGCTAATCGAAAACTGGATGAACACTGGGCAGTGGTCGCTGATGTTCTTCGCAGTTTCCTTGCTGAACATTGCGCTGAAACTGAAATGGTTCATGCTTGCGGGAATCATACGCGCCGCCATCTGCTTCGTGGCAATGATGTGGTCAATGCTACTCCAATTGTCGCGCATACAGGATTTCAAATCAGCGGTGAGAAAGGTGAGATTATTGTTTTGAATGAGAGCGGTAAGAGTGGGATTCTGTTCGCGCTTCGGGTAATCGTTCAGGTCGCCGATGATGAGGACGTCGCGCTCGCCGCTTGCCGCAACCGAATCCGCCCACTTCGAGGCAACTTCAGATTGCTGTTTTCTGTTCTGGATTGCATCGGCGCGGAGTTCGGGAGTCGAGTCCGCACGCGAGGTTGATTTGAAATGCACAACCATCATCATCCAATCCAAATTTCCTTTCTTGCATCGCACGGTGTAGCCCGGTCGGTTGCGGTCGGGACGAACAGCAACGGGCATGTACTCGCGGGGTTCCGAGACACTGACGGTGTTGCGGTAAATCACACCCACGTTCTGCTGCCGCGCCGACGAGCCGATGCTGACCGAGTAGCCGTCCAAGTATTTCATCACGCGCTTCATCGCCGCTTCGCTTTCCACTTCCTCGACACCGATAATATCGGCGCGGAGCATTCGGATAACGTCCGCCATGTTTTTGTAGTCCTCTTCGGTGCGCGGCTTCACATCGTCGCTGCTGCCGTCGCCGAGCCACTCCATGTTGAACGTGGCGATAGTAACGGCGTTGGTTGCGGGCATCATTGCATTGGGCGAGCACGCCACGCCTGCCATAACGAGCATAAGTACACCGCTCAGTAGCGCGATGCGGGTAGTGAAGTACGTGTATATCCGTGTGCTGGTCTGCATGAGTATCGAGTGTTGTTTTCGTGCAAACTACGAAGGGCGCAACGACAAGCGCGAAGCGGAATCCCACCCAACGAAAAAAGCCCCGCCGTTGTGCAAGTGTTTGGTGTTACGATATGACATTGAGGTGTAGTTCTGAAAAAAAACAGGATGATACTTTTATTGAGTATCACCCTGTGATATCTAACAATCAGACGCTACGACTGAAGTTAATGCAATACGAGAAATGATTTCGACAGGATATGTTCCCCCGTATTAACATGAAGCATATACATACCGCTGCTCAATTGGTTTGTTGGTATTTGTATCTGCTGGTCTATTCCACTTATTGACCGAATAACACTTCCTGTCATAGTCGTAATTGTAGCTACATACTGCTTACCATACATCGGTATGTCCACCGTTAGATAACCGTCTGCGGGTATTGGATGAATATGCAGGTTATCTTTTTCATCGCTATTATCAACTGATGATACAATCGGAGTTTCACGGAGAACGGAGAGATATGGTTGAGTGCTGTTTCCATAGATAACATACTCCAAGTCGCTCTGGACAAGACATCCGCCAATGGAAAATGATTGAGTCGTATCAAAGTCATATTTCCAATCAATTCTCTTGGTCTGCCAATCTACTTTTACAAGCGTACTATATGTTTTACCAGTCGTTCCTCTGAAATATGAGCATGCCAACATGATCTTGTTGTTGCCGGTTATATCTATGGAGCGAGGCACAAACCTATTCATTTCAGTCAATTGATATACACCCATCATTTCACCATTCTTATTGAAATGGAGAAGTTCGGGATAGGTCAAAGTTCCCGATGTTGTGCTTTTGGTAATCCTGCTTAGTACAACAATATCTCCCGAACTTGTTTGCTTAATGCGTAACATACCGCGTATTGTTTGAGAATCGGGATACGGATATTCACGTTGCCAGACGATGTTCCCATTTGTATCGAGTTTTGTGATTGTATTGACATTCGGAACTCGCAGCGAGATGTTTTTTGTTCGGTCTAATCGCTGCCCGATTACAATAATTCCGCCCTCTACTTCAAGCCCGCCATTTAGATAATACTGAAGGTCTGCTCCGGCTGTATCCACAATGGACTTTGCAATTTGGGTGTCCCAAATTTTTTTACACGAAAAGTCGGTTTTAATAATGCGTGAACCAAATGAATTGGCAACGAAGTACAGCGCATTATTTGTGCGTACAATCCGTGTGCCTAACCCAAGTAGTGTAGGGTAGTTTATGCGTTCACTCTCTGGATACGATATTGCCTCGCTAATGTTCGTAATAGTACCATCGTTTCTTATAGTTGCTTTGTAAGAACCGGCGCCATCCCATTGTATATACCCTTTTGTGCCATACAGTGTAATTGATCCCGCACTATCTAAAGCCGTTTCAAGAATCGTAAGATTCAATGGTGTTGGTCCGGTGTCCGTCAGTAACACACGCGCGTTTTGTAAATCGTGACTAACTGAAATAATACCCGCATTGTTTCCATACTCTGCACAGAATACAAGCCGATCTTTCAGCTTCCAGCCGGAATACATATTGCCGATTACATACTGTTTGCTATATGGGTTTGTAACAAGGCGTTCGTACACTTTGGTGAGGGTAATATCGGTTTGACTAGTAGCTAATGTATGTTCTTGCACGGGAGTGGTGACCATCGGCACTGATATGCGGCAATCCCGACCATCCTTTAGTGCTTGATGTCGTAATGCAGCCGCTTCTTCAACTGTCGCAACATAATATGTTGGTATCTGTTGTGCTGAAGCAGAACACAACATACAAATGCCTAATACGAAAACTATATTGATGTAATTCATAGTAACCTCGGTTAGTTATTGTGGTTCTTGACAGTTGTTTGTGCAAGGTGTGATTTTTGTAAAGTCATAACTTAAACCCGTCGGTAATGCTGGTAACGGTATTGTGGTAGCATCCACAAATGTACTGGGGCAACTTGTAGTTGGATCGGGAACTATAGTCGTCGTCGTTATGACTGTTCTGTTAAAGGTTGTATTCCAGCATGCAACTGTCTCTTTTATGCAGCACACAAAACCCGGACACTTCAAAAACATATACGTATCAATATCTGCAAGGGTATTGTCTGGTAGCACAGTCGAACCTGAAACCCTGATACCGAATGAACATGAAAACATTTGAGTCGTATATGTCTTTCTGCCGTTCGGACATTGGTATTGAAGTTTTTCAGTTGCCGATAATTGATTGTAGAAGTTTTCAAAATCTAACCGTACATACTCTCGGTACACAACATGACTTAGTTGATTGTAAAGATTCATATTAAACGGCTGATTCGGTGGAAATAAATCATTGACAAGTTGTTAACATCCGGGACGATTAGTTACCGCACTCCACAGCATTTGGCAAATTACTTCGACGCGTTCACCATTGACATTACAAATTGTTGTCCATACTGATACAAAGATTGGGCACTGTGCATATTGAGGATACTGGGCTGCCGGCAGGAACATTGTTAGAACCTTATTTGGTGGCGAATTAAGGTTACAATTCGAGCCACAACCATTTTGATCACATACATCAGATGTTTGTGATAGTAATTGATCAGGCATTGCACTAATGAGTATCAGTAATAAAATTAGTGCAAAGGTTCTATACTGAGCTTTTAGAACGGAGAACGGAGAACGGAGAACGGAGAACGGAGAACGGAGAACGGAGAACGGAGAACGGAGAACGGAGAACGGAGAACTAATAGTGTGTGTCATAAGACCTCCTATAAACAGTTAAGAAAAATTGGAATAACCGACAACTGTAAAATAGAGAAATTCCATTTCATATCATACCACAAAATTCTCATATAGTAATACCTGTTTTTATACTCATCTATTCTCATTTGCCCACGTCCGCCGAACCCGCCGTACATAGTATCCTACTTGTGTAAAATGTGTATGTCTCAGATTTCAGTCCGTACAGATGCTACACCTGCTCTCCTGAATTTTAGTCCGTATGATACACCAAGCCAAGAAAGTTATGTTTAACACGGAATGAAGTGTAGCTATCACGTGTAGTACATGACAGGACGAAACAAAAAAAGCCCCGCCGTTGTGCAACGTGAGGGGCTTTCTCATAACGTGTGCTATTGTTGTTTAGCTGTTGGTCAGGATGAACGAACTGCGGCGTGCGGTAGCATTGCCCGAAACACTGGCAGGTAACGCCACCTTCTGACCACCGTTTTTAATCGAGCGTTCGGCTGCCTCAAGGATTGCCGTTACGTCGCGTCCGGCTGCGCCGTCGCATATCGGTTTGTCGCCCGTTTTGATGCAGTGCAGGTAGTGCTTCACCACTTCCGAGAGTGCCTCGGTGTTGGCGGTTTGCGGCGCGTACATGTCGCCCGCACGGTATTGCACACGCAAGTTGTATTCGCCTTCCTTCGAGTTCACATCCACACCCTTATCGTAGATGCGGACTTTCTCGCTTGTCTGCATATCGTCGTAGTAAATCATTTTTTGCGAGCCGCCCACACACACGGTGCGAATCTTCACCGGCGAGAGCCAGTTCACGTGGAAATGCGCGATGATGTGTTCGTCGTAATGCACCGTCATGTAGGCGATGTTTTCCAAGTCGTAGTAGTGTTTCATGCCTGTAGCCGAAACCGCAATCGGTCGCGATTCCACAAGGTAGTTCAGTATCGAAATATCATGCGGAGCCAAATCCCAAATCACATTCACATCGGGTTGGAACAGACCCAAGTTTGCACGGACGGAATCGAAGTAGAGGACATCGCCGATGGAACCGCTGTCAATAATCTCCTTCATCTTTCGCACCGCTCCCGTAAAGAGAAATGTGTGGTCCACCATCAGCGTTAAGCCGAAGTGCGCTGCAATGGTAATCAAGTCCTCGGCTTCCTGTGTGGTTCGCGTAAAGGGCTTTTCCATAAGCACGTGTTTGCCGGCTTCGAGCGCTTTCCGCGCAAGGTTGTAGTGTGCGAACACCGGAGTTGCAATCGCCACAGCGGTGATGCCTGGGTCGGCAAGCAGTTTGTCGAGGTCGCTTTCGGTTCGCACGCCCGGAAATTTCTTTGCTGCGTTGTTGAGCCGCTCTTCGTTTTTATCGCAGAGGGTGACGGCGGTCACGTCGGGATTCGAGAGAAAATTACGGACAAGATTGGGTCCCCAATAACCAAGACCAATGACGGCAATATGCATAACTACATCCTTGTACTACAGTGTTACAAATTTGAAGGGAAAACGGCAAGCATCATGCCAAGCGTTGTAATACACCTGTATCGGCGCAGAGCCAAGCCCTATTTTTGAAGGAAACACTACGAACACAAACCGCATAATGGTCTCTACAATTCAGCTTACCTGTCCCAAATTCATCCCGCCCGTCCTTGCCAAAGAACTTGAATCGCTTGGCTATCCTGTGAAGGAAATCGGCACGGCAACCGTCAGCACCGAAGGCACGCTCGACGATGCCATGCGCCTGAACCTGCATATGCGAACCGCGCACCGCGTGGTATATCTGCTCAAGGAATTCCGCGCCGCCTCGCCCACGGATTTATACAACGAGGCATTGAATATCGAGTGGGAGGAGTTCATCCCTGCCGACGGATACATCAGCGTTGTGTCGGCGGTGGACAATATCACGATTACCAATTCGCAATTTGCCAATCAGCGGCTGAAAGATGCAATCGTGGACAGGATGCGGAATAAGAACGGCGTGCGCCCGCAAAGCGGACCCGACCGCAGCAAGTGCGTTGCATTCCTCTATTGGAAGGACTCGCGCGTGTTGGTCTATTTGGATACCACCGGACTTCCGCTTACCAAACGCGGCTACCGTACCAATCCCCACACCGCACCAATGAACGAGGTAC
>JAEUSO010000117.1 GCA_016788605.1 Candidatus Kapaibacterium sp.
GCCGTTCAATCATCCATTTAATGCTCCAACCATTGTAATAGTCGCGCGGATGCAGTAGTCCGCGTCCAGCGGTAGCATCTGCGAGTTTGATATACCCCGAGTACGTCCGCGCCGAACAGTAGATGATTTGCAAGTTCGGATACAGGTCCTTGAGCGTAGTGAATAGTGCGCGGAAATCATCCATCAATGATTGCGGTGCGCGGGGAAACAGTGTATCCGCAGTTTGCGTGTTATCGGTTTCAACCCAAACCACCTGTACTTGCTTCGCATTCAAGCCCATACTGTCGAGTGTTTTTTGTGCCTGTTTCCAATAGTTGTCGGTCGGTGAGTTCATCTTCTGAATCCCTTGTCCGCCGATGCACGAGTTAACAAGTTTCAAAGCAGGATTCCGAAGTGCGAAGGTATCGGATATTTGCATCAACCGGTTAAACTCAGTGCGTGGATTCGATGCACCCACACCTATAAACACAATAGCCCCATTCTGTGACGGCGTACCACTTGCATCACGACGGAAAATCCGATGCCGTGCGGCTTGAAGCGCAGCAGAATGGGCAAGTGGCGGCGTATTCATTCCATCGGGATACAGCCCGCCAATGAATCCGCGGTAGGACTGTCCTTCAAAATCTGTAAGCGGAATCAAACCGCTCGGTGGCAATGAGCAATCTTTTTGTGCAATTACCGGTAACGTGAACAATATGGATGCAGAAAAAGCAACCACATAACGTACAAAATGTGACATAGCAACTCCAAAGTATAAGTGAATAAAACCCTCATAATCTCCACTACGATTGGATGTGTGCACACCGCCATCAACACAAGGTGTCGCGCATCGGTTACAGCATTTTACAAAGGATTCTTCATCATGTATCGTTACGCATCGGCTGAACGCTATATTCGCCCGACCAATATCAGAGAGTTCAAAAAGAATGATTGTAATGAAATTCGGCGGAACATCGGTAAAAGAAGCCGCCGCCATGACAGCAACTGCGGAGATAATTTCCGCACGGATACATCAGCAACCGTTAGTGGTTCTTTCGGCATGTGGCGGTATAACTGATAAACTGCTACGGTTGGCGCGGGAAGCCGGATTGCGCCACATACAAGAATCTACTTCTCTGCTCAGCGAGATCGAAGAACACCATAAGAAAATACTTACAACGAAAACCCCGGATAATCAACAAGCGCATCACGATATGGATGTGTTGCTTGCACAACTGCGTGAGTTTGCCGAAGGTTTGAGTTTGCTTGGCGAATGTACGCCACGTTCACTTGATGCAATAGCGTCGTTCGGAGAACGGCTTTCAACAACAATAATGACTCATATTCTGAAAGCAAACGGTAACCGCGCAACATTCTTCGATGCCCGCACGGTGATGCGAACCGATGACAATTTTGTCAATGCCGCAGTGGATAGGGTTCAACTCCGGCGTTTATCCAAAGACCTACTACTACCACTGTACAGCAATAATGATGTGGTCGTAACTCAAGGATTTATCGGTTCAACAGACGCAGGTATTACCACAACACTCGGCAGGGGAGGAAGCGACTTATCGGCGGCACTGTTCGGCGAGGCGTTGGATGCGAGTGAAATCCAGATTTGGACGGATGTGAGCGGCGTGAAATCCGCCGACCCAAGAATAATACCTACAGCGCGAACCATCGCACGGATGTCATTTGCCGAAGTACGCGAGCTAGCCAATTACGGCGCAAAGGTATTGCATCCCGATACAATTATGCCGGCTGTTGAGCGTAACATACCAGTTGTTGTTCTAAACACATTCGAACCGGAACATGCCGGTACGGTTATCACTGCCGATATACCGGATGGTAGTGCAGCAGTGAGTGCGGTTAGTGCGCGCCATGATGCAACGATGATTCGGTGTGATATTCCGCCGGATACAAATGCAACGACAGTGTTAAATGAATTGATGGACTATTGTGTTCTTGCAAAGCGTGAGGTGCTTCATTGTACGATAGGCGAGTCGGTATGTATAGTGGTGATTCAAGGTCCGGAACCGGTGCTCTATGAATCACGAGTGCCGTATACCGTTGGACAGGTCTCATTATTATGTGTTGCCGGACCGAACCTCCGCCACGATGCTGTTTCGTTGAAGACGGTTTGCGCTGAACTCGTCCAGTATTCACCCGCGGCGTTAGCAATCGGAACATCCGATGTGAGCGTTGTTGCCATACTCTCACCCGCAGTAGTACAAGACGCATTGAAAGGCATCCACAATATTATTGAACAGCAATAGCCAAACACAAGGACACGAACATGAAGTTTGCAGACACACACCGATTCATTATACAAACCGTATTCATGGGGCTGTTGTGTATTGCCTGTGTCCCTACATTGACAGCACAACAGGGATGGCGGCGGCTTTTGGATGAGCGTTGCTATGGTATTGCCATCAATCCAAAGAACCCAAACACAATCTACGTCGGCGGTGAAAGCAGAATCATTTACCGCAGTTACACAGCAGGGCGGACATGGGATACACTTGTCGTCGAGTTTGAAGCCGGTTCAACGCAATTCACAAACATTCTTGTCCATCCTGTGGATACAAATGTTGTTTTTGTAGGCGGGATTCGCTTCGGCAATCTGCGTCGAAATATCAAAATGGGTGAAGGCGATTGGGAAGTTGTTCTCGAAACAGGGAATAACATGACGTTCAGCGGTGAAGCGGTGGTATTCGACCCGACAGATTCTTTAGGATTCAGAATGTATGCTGCCGAGTTTCAACGTGGAATGATATACAGAAGTACTAATCGCGGGCGCAGTTGGGATACACTCTCTCGCCTTCCGGCAGATAGTGGATTTACACCGCCGCGTGTACCGCGAGTATGCAGTATCACCGTCCGTCCCGACTCAAGTAATGTGATTTTTGTCGGATGCACAAGCAGTAAGATTTTCAGATCAAACGACGGCGGCAGAACCTGGCGGCTTGTGCAAAAACTTGTGAACACTGAGTTGAACGACACGGAAGTTCCGCAGATATTATTCAGCAGTACAACACCCATGGTCGGCTATGCCGTTGCCACATATTTTTATTACCGATACCGACCGAACGGTGGGATGTATCAAACCACAGACGGCGGTGAAACATGGAAACTCCTTGCCTTTGCCGATACGTCATTATGGGCGATTGCCGCGCGTCCGTTCGGGGCGGGGAACGAACTCTTTGTGGGCGGATATACGGACTTCTTCGAAGCGGATACAGTTGTGGCGGGTGCCCGCGTTCTGCGGCGTTCAACCGATGACGGCAAGACGTGGATTATCAACGATGATTACGTTCCGTGGGATACGGTGCAAACGACAAATGTCTTTGCCATGCGATATGCCGGCAGCGGTAATTCCTTGAAACTCTATGCAGCAACGGAAGCAGGTTTTTTTGTATTTGATTCGTTGGCGAATATCACACCACCCCCGCCTCCGCAACGTGGCGGACTGTCGGTATCGCAGCGCACACCCACACTGTTTTCTGTTCAGTACGAAGCACTCCGCCAACTTGACAAACTCCCTGAACTTGTGTGTTACAATGTCTTGGGCGAGCGCGTATATTCATCGCAGATGCGCCGACTTCGGGCAGGGACATATTTCGATTCGGCGGAGTTGGGCAATATCCCGCAAGGTGTGTATTTCTTCGTTGTCGTTGACGACACGGAACTGATTACGAGCGGTGTTGTTATCGGTCGCTGATATTACTCTGAGAAATGATTCGACATGATGGATACAGCACATGAAAACGGTGTTATCATATTTTGGTTTAGGCGCGACCTGCGATTGAACGATAACAGGGGATTGCATGAGGCGTTACGCTATGCACGTGAACATGGAATGCACGTTGTACCCATATTCATCTTTGATACAGCAATCCTCGACAAACTTGACGATAAGTATGATAAGCGGGTTGAGTTTATCCATAACGCGCTCCACGATATTCAGCAAGAATTGACTGCGCTCGGCTCGACGCTTGTCGTCAAGTACGGACAACCGTTTGATGTTTGGAAACAAGTGCTTGCCAGTCATTCAATCCACGATGTGTACGCGAATCATGACTACGAGCCATACGCCAACGAGCGCGATGGAAAAATCCGGCATTTGCTTCGCGGTTACGGGGTACAGTTTAGAACATTCAAAGACCAATGTGTTTTTGAAAAAACAGAAATTCTTTCGGGAAGTGAAAAAACATATACCGTTTTCACACCATACAGCAAAGCGTGGAAAGCTAAGCTTACCGATGTGGATATTCGGGAATATGCCATTAGTGATTTACGCGATACATTTTGGAAATCACCGCCGTTACCAATTCCAAGTATTGAACATATCGGTTTTCGTTCAACCGGCGCAGTGTTTCCGTCGAAGAATGTACTCAAGTCAATTTTGGAGTTATATCATCAGCAACGCGATTATCCGGCAGTTGAGGGAACGTCGCGGTTGTCGGTACACTTACGATTTGGTACAGTGGGTATCCGCTCGTGTGTTCGTGTAGCCCGCCAATTGAATGAAACATGGTTAAACGAATTGATCTGGCGTGACTTCTATATGATGATTCTTGCAAACTTTCCGCATGTTGTTCATCACTGCTTCAAACCTGAATATGATGCCATCGAATGGCGCAACAATAAGGATGATTTTGAACGGTGGTGTGCGGGCATAACTGGAATTCCGATTGTTGACGCAGGTATGCGCGAATTGAATTCAACTGGGTACATGCACAACCGCGTACGGATGATTGTTGCGTCGTTTCTTACCAAAAACCTCCTGATTGACTGGCGGTGGGGCGAAGGGTATTTCGCAAAAAAACTTTTGGACTTTGACCTGAGTGCAAACAATGGCGGCTGGCAATGGGCGGCTGGTTCCGGTTGCGATGCAGCACCGTATTTCCGTGTGTTCAACCCCATCCTTCAAACCGAAAAATTCGACCCCAAACTGGAGTATGTCAAGCGTTGGGTTCCGGAATTTGAGTCAAACACCTATCCAAAGCCGATAGTGGATTTGAAAGAATCGCGCGAACGGTGTTTACAGGTGTACAAGCGGGCGTTGAAGCCGGATAATGACTGACAGGTGCTAACTTGCAGGCATTGAAGATTATTCTCTTGCCAACACATGGGTATTAAGCGGTTTCTCTCGCCTGCCGCGCGGGATTTTTTGCACGACGCACGTGCTGCATTCAACAAACTGACAGGTATTGACTTTACGCCATACGGACTCTATCATGTGTCGCGGCGACGGCAAATTATCCTCGACCAACTTGGGATTGACTGCACCATAGATGCAGGTGCGAACCGAGGACAATATGGCGGCTTATTACGCCGTCACGGGTACAAAGGCATTATCCATTCGTATGAACCGATTAGCAGTGCCTACAAAGAATTGCAGAAGAAAATTCAGAGCGACCCAAACTGGTTTGCCTACCATTGCGCCTTGGGCGAGAAGAAAGAGACGGCTGTTGTTCATGTCAGTAATAATTCGCAGAGCAGTTCCCTACTTGATATGACGTCTGCGCATCACGATGCCGATTCCACCTCCATGTTTATCAGTGATGAAACGATCAACGTTGTTCCCTTAGATGATGAGTTCGCAAACATCACATCAGGTGCAAAACGCATCTTCTTGAAATTAGACGTTCAGGGAATGGAAATGTCGGTCATGCGCGGAGCGGAGAACTCATTGAAACACATACCTCTTGTGCAAGCGGAACTCTCGTTTGTTGAACTCTACAAAGGTGAGTCGCTCTTTCTTGATTTCGTTCTCTACATGCAAGAGCGCGGGTTTAGGATTATTTTGTTGGAACAAGGGTTTTCCGATCACCGGACCGGATATGCCCTTCAATGTGATCTAATGTTTCTTAACGAGAACAACCGCTTGTAGTCAACCGAACAGTTGTCGTTCACTGTCTTCCGTGTAGATGAACAACTTGTCACCGGAAAAAATTTTTTGAAATGCTAATTTGCTTGTCAACCAAGTTTAACAGACCCGTTGTCTATGGCTTCACGCAGTTTTGGTTCAATTGAAAACGACAAGGAATTCGTCGAGCGGATTCTGGCAAAAGACCCCGATGTGTTCACCGACATCGTCAAGACCTACAAGAAACAAGTGTATTACCTTGCGCTTGACCTCAGCCGTAGCCATGATGATGCAGAAGACATCACACAAGATGTGTTTATCAGGGTGTATAAGGCATTAGGGCAGTTTCGCGGGGACTCGAAGCTGAGTACCTGGCTCTATCGCATCACGATGAACACCTTCATCAACCGGACACGCTCGCTCGCGTATGAGGCATCGAAAACGAGTGCGGAATATGACGACGAATATGGAATCCACTCATCCACCACAACAGTAGGGTGGGAGGCAAATCCCGAACACGTCCTCACGCAAAAGTTTATTGATGAACATCTGAAGAACGCCCTCGACAGCATCAGCCCGGCGCAACGCACGGTTTTCATGCTCCGTCATTACCACGATATGGCACTGAAGGACATCGCCGAGCAGATGGGAAATACCGAGGGTACGGTGAAGGTTCTGCTTTTCAGGGCTGTTCACAATCTTCAGAAAAAACTCGCCTTTTACAAGGATTCCCAATAACCCCGAAACTGCAAATCAACTGATTCATAGCATTTGGAGAAAGGTGCACGTATGAAGAATAACATATCATCAGAAATGTATGAGCGGATGTTGCTTGCCTATTACGGCGAACTTACCGCTGCCGAACAAACCAGGTTCGATCAAGAACTCGCCCAATCCGAACACCTTCGGACTCAGTATCAACAACTCACCTTGTCGCTGGGCGCACTTACCGACGCGCCTATTCACCATCACGAACCAAGCGAGGACTTTTTCACCGCGCTTGAATACAACATCCATGCTGCCGTCCGGCGTGATGCGGCAGTTCAACCCCTAGTCCATCCAATACAATCCACGTCGTGGTTGCATTCACTTAAAGATCTCTTTACACCACAACGTATCGGATTTACACTTGCTGGCGGATTGGTTTGCGCTCTTATCGGTGTATTTACCGGCGTGAAAATGCAAAATTCATGGATTGCACCGCAAAATGTGGCTGCTATTGGCGACCAAACCGCACTACCAACCGCTGCTTCAAGCGAGCAAGTAAAAAGTTTCCTCAAGCGTTCCCAGATTTACTTCGCTACATCGGTGGACGAAGAAGTAAAATGCGAAAAATGCGTTCCGCTGAAACAGCAGATGAATAACAAGAAAATCGCGAGTGAATTGCTGAAAGAAGCCGCAGCACTCCGCGCACAATCAAAGAATAATCCTGAACTCGAAAAACTTGTCACCGACATCGAGTTCGTGCTGAATAACATTTCTAATGATGCGGTTGCCACCCAAGCGCAGGCAGAAATGGTGCATCATATTGCCAGCAATGCTATGTGCGAAGTCACATCGAAGATTGACACCGCCCACACCCAAACACGGACACAACCAAAGTAGTACCAGGGATTCATGGACGACCTGCGGCATGGATGCCGTATGTATAATCGAATAATTTCAACTCTCTATCAATTAACCTACATACAGTAATATGAAATACGTATTTACACTTGCCTTGTTGTGCATCGTTGCAACATCAGCATTTGCACAACCAAAACTTGAAATTGTCGGTGGCGAAACCTATGACTGGGGGCGCGTAACCGTCAAGCAAAACCCGCTCAAAATGGTAACGCTCGATGCCGATGTTGTTCTGAAAAACACAGGCAATCAAACGCTTATTATTGACACGGTAAAAGTCGGATGCGGCTGCACGACACCAACTCTCGAATCCAAGACCATCGAGCCGGGTGGTACAACCAAGCTCAAGATTGGTCTTAATGTCGGTCTTAATCAAGGTGAAATGACAAAGAACCTGACCATCTATTCGAATTCAAGCGACGACCCGAACAAATCAGGTAAACTCATGTTTTTGAAGACAAATATCATCCGTCCGCTCTCTATCACACCGCAATCACTCAGTTTCCCTGAAATTAAAGTCGGCGAAACGGCAACGGGCAGCGTTACATTCAAAAACAACGACTCGAAGCCCATCAGCATCCGCACACTGCTTCCGACTAAAGGTATAAAACTCAACCAACGCTCGTTCACCATCAATCCGGGCGACACAATGCAAGTAAAGGCAACATACACCGGCACAGAGCGCGGCTACTATAACGCAATGGTGTATGTTGAAGTTGAGGACCCCGACTTCACTCCGTTTGAAATCAGCGCGTACGGAAACGTAAAAGGTGCCGATGGAAGCGACGACCCGTCAGTCATCAAGATTGACCCAAGCAAAGCAAAAGACGGTAAAATTGAACTCACGCCTCCGGGCGCAGCTCCGGCGGCGGCACCTGCTCCCAAGAAAAAAGGTAAATAATCCAACAAAAACATCAACGCCCGTTTGTATTCAAGCAAACGGGCGTTTTTTTTGATTTCTATTGTAATGTCACTTCGGGATAAGTTTATTGCATAGCCGTACAAATAGGACTTTGATTCAAGTAGCTAATGAAACAGATGCATCTTAGCACTCGCAAAAAGCATCAGGTGTGAATACTGCAAACGGTACTCTTGGAAGCATAACGCAAGAGTGCTTGAGTGAATATTGGCTGCAGTTTCCGGCAGCAAGAAGGGTAGTGTTGGAAGAATTAGGCGCGGTGCCTGATTGAAATAAAAAACGGCTGCACAATGAACTGCACAGCCGTAGGGATATGAGAGAAAGATTGCTATTAGCTGAATGCTTGAATGCCCGTAATGTCTGCGCCGAGAATAAGCGTGTGGATGTCGTGCGTGCCCTCGTAGGTTTTGACGGATTCGAGATTGTTGGCGTGGCGCATGATGGGGTACTCGCTGAGGATGCCGTTTGCGCCATGGATGTCGCGTGCTACGCGGGCGATGTCGAGTGCAAGGGCGACGTTATTGCGCTTTGCTAACGATACTTGTTGCGGACGCATTGTTTTTTCGTCTTTCAGTTTTGCCAAACGCCAGTTGAGCAGTTGTCCTTTGGTGATTTCGGTGAGCATCCATGCAAGTTTGTCTTGCACAAGCTGGAATCCCGCTATAGGGCGGTCGAATTGAATACGGCTCTTGGAGTAGTTGACGGATGACTCATAGCTTGCCATTGCCGAGCCGATTGCGCCCCATGCAATGCCGTAGCGTGCTTGCGTCAGGCACGAAAGAGGACCTTTTAAGCCCTTAATGTTCAGCAGGTTTGCTTCCGGAATTTCAACGTCTTGGAAAATGAGTTCTGATGTGACGGATGCGCGGAGCGAGTGCTTGTTCTTCATTTCGGGCGCAGTAAATCCTTTCATACCTTTTTCGACGAGGAAGCCGTGGACTTCGCCTTCGTATTTTGCCCAAACAACCGCAACGTCGGCAAGCGAGCCATTGGTAATCCACATTTTTGCGCCGTTGAGCAGGTAGCCGCCGTCTATTTTCTTTGCATTGGTCAGCATTCCGTTCGGGTTCGAGCCGTGGTCGGGTTCGGTGAGTCCGAAACAGCCCATCATTTCGCCCGTGGCGAGTTTCGGAAGGTATTTACGGCGTTGCTCCTCAGAACCATAGCTGTAGATCGGATACATCACGAGCGAACTCTGCACCGAAGCCGTAGAACGTACCCCGGAGTCGCCGCGCTCTATTTCCTGCATGATCAGTCCATAAGAAATCTGATCCATGCCGCCGCCGCCGTACTCGGCCGGAATATACGGTCCGAAAGCGCCGATTCCGGCCAGCCCTTTGATGATCTGTTTAGGGAACTCGGCCTTCTGCGCATATTCTTCAATGATCGGGGAGACGTCGCGCTTCACCCATTCGCGGACGGAATCCCTGA
>JAEUSO010000118.1 GCA_016788605.1 Candidatus Kapaibacterium sp.
CGGAAAGGTTATCCAATCTGCCGCAGCGGATACGGATATGCTCGTCTGCTGTAACAAGCGTAACCGTTTGATTCTCTACCCTGATTTCAGAAACATCACCGGAAAATGACGGGATTTGACCGTCGGCATTTACAATGAATGCTTCCATCACCTGTTTCAACAGTATCGTATCACAATTCGACGTATCGTTTGAGATACCATAAACAATCGGCACATCTGCATGGCGGCGGACTGCTTCATACGGTATCATGACGTACTGTGCATCCACATACCGTAATCTACCGTTGTTGCTCGCAATCAATGCTGCTGGCTGACGTTCTTTGATAGTGATAACAACCGTTTCATTATCGGTGTGAACCACGTTCGCATCCTGAACCAGCGGGTGGTGCAGAACCAAAGAGCGCAGCGTAGATAAGTCGTACTGTTGGTTTTGTTGAATCGAGGTGTCTTGCTTGATATATGCGCGCAGATCGCTCTCCGTTACCGACGTATTACCCTTAAAGACAATGGAACTCGCTGTGAACCGCGACTTCCATTTCACGGATGCCGCGATGACAGATGCGGCGAGAACGGCATATACAATGAACTGCCCAATTCCCCTCTCTTTGTTTTTTTCACTGACAGATGCTGAGTTCTTCATAGTAATTGAGATTCAACATTTGCAGATGCTGTTACTGACAATATAACGAAGATGAGGGTGTTGTGCGGGTCAAGCGTGACTCGTGGTATTGAAACCGATACACACCATGCTGCTGATGTGTATCGCGGTGCAAAGATAAATTTTATCGAAATCGAAAGTCAAGAAAAATTTATTGGTGTTCACAATAGTACATGTGCAAGAAGAGATACTATGTGGTCAATGAGGTTTATGCACGCTTTGCTATTAAATCCTGGTTATGACCATAGCCAACAGAGTATCAGTATCTTTGTATCAACAGCATAACTATCCGTTAAAACCGCCGCCCTAACTAAGTAATGAAACTGTCGAGACGCTCGTTCATCACATCATCAGTACCGCTCGCAGCCGCATCAGCGCTTGCGTTGCACGCATCGCCGCATACAACACTTCCTCTTATTCAAGAACATGGATCTATTGGAAAAATCAGTAATCAAAATAAAGGTAAAACATTACCGCCTGCGTTAGAACCCGGGATGACAATCGGTATAACCGCACCCGCAAGCGGCGTATCAAAATCTGAAATCCAATCGGGAATTAATTTTTTAAAAGAACTCGGATACAACACCGTACTTGGCAAATGTGTGTTCAAATCCTCTTCGTCAGGATTTCTTTCCGCACCTGATGAACAACGTGCATCTGAGTTTATGGAGTTCGTTGAACGTAAGGATATTCATGCAATCATGAGTGTTCGCGGAGGATACGGTGTGATGAGGATACTACCGATGCTCAACTACGATATGATAGCTGCTAATCCTAAAATCATAATTGGGTACAGTGATATTACCGCATTAGTTAATGTGATATACTCACGGTGCGGTCTGGTAACCTTTCACGGACCAATGTGCTCTTCGCACTATGATGATATAACCCGGTCGTCGTTTGTGAAGACACTATCATCAAACAGGCGACCAGCCAGCGAAGAATTACAACCAACCACTGTAGAATATTCCGACCCGACCTATGATGTGATTGTAGAGGGAACCGCAACGGGGATATTGACCGGAGGAAACTTGACCATGATATGTGCAACGCTTGGCACACCCTACGAACCGGTGTTCGATAACTCGATTTTATTCCTTGAGGATGTTAATGAGGAACCATATAAAATTGACAGAATGCTTACCCAACTCTGGCTGTCAGGGAAATTAGCAAACGTAAAGGGTGTGGTTCTTGGCGTGTTTAACCATTGCGATCCATACCAGAGAGAAGAGCGCTTCAGGGATTACGATATGACCACCTCGCTCCGCGATGTTTTTGAGTCCCGAATGAGTCAATTAAATATTCCTGTGCTTTCTCGCTTGCCCATTGGGCATATTAGAAGTAAATTGACATTGCCAATAGGAATACAAGCTGAACTTGATACGAAAAAGGGGTCGCTTGTGTTATTGGAACCAAGTGTTCTCTAACAATTTTTCAGTGCCACACACATACTGAATCATTCTGCTTCATCAATGAATAAAACATTACTTACAATTAGGGTATCCTACATGAAATTGCTTCGCTTTTTCTCATTTTGCGCCTGCTTTATGCTCCTAAGCATCGCACATATCACGGTGTCTGCTCAGAGTTTTTCTCTCTTCAGCATAGATAATTCAAAGTTCCCGCAAATGAGTGCACGGTTTGTAGCACTCGACCAGGCGGGAAATGAATACACTAACTTTACAGTTTCTGATTTTACACTATCGGAAAACAGCAAAGACATGTCTCCGACGCTCAAAGTGAATTGTGTCCCTGTCCCGTTCGAACCGGCAACAAATGTTGTCCTTATCATCGATCGGAGTGAATCCATGTTAACGCCCATTCAAGGCGGCGGAACCCGTTTCGACTTGGTGAAGGAAGGGGCAATAGAGTTTATAAATCAATTCAAGTTTGTGCCGCCCTCTAACGTAGCTCTGATTTCGTTTGGCTCTACCATGAAGTTAGAGTCCGACTTCCGCAATACACGTCCACCACTTATCACAGCGATACAGAATATCAAACCTCAAGGTGCAACGCTTTACGACCCCCCGCTCCTTGATTCTAATGTTGGTGCTATTAAACTCTTAAGCAAAATGGATCCGGGTGTGCGCCGTGTCGTGATTTTCCTTACCGACGGTGACCCGAACAAGACACCAAGCACGAATCAGATTATCCAACTCTGCAAACAGAATAACATTATCATGTATTCGATTGCAGTGGACTTGCCGATGAACGCCGACTTGAGCCAGATTAGCGGTGCAACGGGTGGAAAAGCGTTTTCCGTCAGTTCAACCCAACGCGAAAAACTAAAAGAGATTTACCGTCTCATAGCATTGGAAACCATCATCAAGAACAGTTGTACCTTGGAATGGATAGCACCGTACGGCTGCTCGGAGCAATCACGCACACGTACCCTTAATGCATCGTTCAAGCGTACGAATCCCCCGCTGACAACTCAAACTGAATACACAGCACCGGATACGTCCATTGGAAAAGTCACAACAAGAAGCAGTGTGTACTTCGGCGACCCGTCGCCTAATCAACAGACAACGCAGCAGCTATCCATTAAAGCAGTTAATGCACCGCTTCGAGTGGACAGCACGTACTTTGTTCCGAGTCAGTTCTTTGCCATAACAAACATGGATGGCAGGTCTTACCCGTTTGTTATTAATCCGGGAGATGAGTGGAAACCGACCGTTACATTTACGCAAGGGTCGCTACGTGATTACAGGATTGCCTCGCTTGTGATGTTTTCGTCTCCATGTCCTCCGGCAATCACTGTGTTTGGCGGACTTGCTAATGTTCAAGTCGTTTCACCGAACGGTGGAGAGATTGTATCAACTTGCGACTCGCTTGATATAAAATGGGCGGGCGTGGAAACATCGCAGCCCGTTATCATATCCGTTGCAAAAGACGGTGATGCACCAAATCCAACGTGGACAATTATTGGCAACGGTGTATCAGGTTTATCGTATAAGTGGCGACCTACCGAGCAAGGGACAAAATATAAAGTCAGGATTACCACAGCCCCGCAAGCATCCTATAATTGGGCGAACAGTATTGGTGATTCAGGATTGGATACATGCAAGAGTGTTTCAATGGATGCACAAGGTTTGTATGCATATATCGCAGGTACATTTTCCGGCACGGCAAGTTTTGGGAAAACCGACCGGGGTGTGGATGTCAGTCAGACAACGTCCGGCGGACAAGATATGTTTGTTGCCAAGTATGACCCGGCAGGGAACATCGTATGGGCGAAGAAAGCCGGCGGTGATGCCGAAGACCGCTATACCTGCGTAACAAACGACAATACGAATGGCGTGTATGCAGCAGGATTTTTTGCCAGCCAAAGCATTATGGTCAACGACCAGTCAATACCCATTACTCGTTTCGACCAGCGAAATGTCATTATATCGAAATACGACGATGCAGGTGTTTTGCAATGGACTCGTACAGGGAATGGTCCGGCAACGAACAATACGAATTCGCAATGTTTCGCAACAGTAACAGACATTGCCTACGGAACTGACGGTAAACTCTATGCCACTGGACAATACAAAAACGTTTTGCGTATGAACGGACTTCCCGTTTCACCCGGCTATTTGCAACTCTCGTATGTTGCCTCAGTAGGCGGACCGGAATTCGCACCGTTCACTGCGGTCTTCGATGCCAATGGAGCTTTGTTGCAACTTATCCAAGCACGGCTGGCAGCCCCCTATACAACAGCAACAATCACCGACAAAAATGGCAACCGCTACGAAACCGGTGCATTTACCGGAACATTGAACAGCGGCACACTTCGCAATAATAGTAAGGGCGGCTTTGATGTATATCTCCGCAAGTTTGGCGGACAGCCCGCTAGCGCAGATGTCAGCGATAATGTGTTCAATATCCTTGCTCCTGTCCTGCAATTCAATGACCGTGCAATAGATGTTGGTAAAATTTCCCAATTCTTGACAACGTCAAAAACATTCATTGCTCAACTTTGTAATAAGGGACAATTACCAGTCAGCATCAAATCCACATCAATTGCCGGACGCGATAAAGGCGATTTTACATTGGTATCCAATCTTACCGGTGTACTGCTCATGCCCGGCGAATGTAAGAATGTGGAAATTTCGTTCACTCCAGCCGAAGTCGGTAACCGCGAAGCACTTCTCTATGTGAACACTGATTGCACCGAACCTGCGCTTGTGCAAGTTATCGGCGAAGGTCTCCTGCCTTGCAAATTCAGTCCGTCAAATCCCTTTATCGGTTCAAGTCCGGTTGGTATCCAAAAGAATTTACCTGAAGAATCCTGCTTAATCCGCAATGACGGCTCATCCAATACACGCGCTACAATGCGAATTGCAGGTGTCAATGCAGACGAGTTTAAGGTGACATTGGTCAAGAGTGGCTGCGAAGTCAATTCTACAAATGCCGCCGGATGCCAGTTCGCATTAGATCCACGGGAGTGCCTAAGTGTACGTATCAGCTTTACACCAACCGGATCGGGCAACCGCTCTGCAGTTCTGAACGTAGAAGTTCCGGGTGAATGCGGCAGCTTGGTCGAAATACCATTAAACGGGTTTGGTGTGGCTGCAAATGTTACCGTCTCTAATATGGATTGGGGTTTCCGCCGTGTGAATACAACGAATGCTGGTAAAGTCAAGATTACAAACAACGATACTGTGGATGCCAATATCACAAATGTTGATTTTACTACTGCGGGCGATGCTAACTTCACGTTTGTCGGCGGCAAACCTGCTGTACCGTTTACATTAGCTAAAGGCGGTGCATTCCGTGAATTTGACGTTACGTACACTCCTCAAGCAGAGGCAACTCATACGAATGGTGTAAAAGTCAGTGTAGCAGGTAACTCAACCGATGCACAAGGTCGCTTATCAGGTGATGGATTCATTCCTGATATTATCGCAGCCGACACTTCATTCCAACCTGCTCCGGTGAACCGGCTGTCGCCTGAACAAATCGGCTTTATTGTCAAGAATGGCGATACGAAAGTTCCGCTCCAAATTGTTTCGATGGCGTTCGACCCTCCGACAACCGAGTTCTATTTTGAAAATGGTGCGGTGTCGAATACATCAATACCTGCAAACCAAGAGCTCCCCTTCCCCATCCGGTTCCGCCCATCAGGTCCCGGATTGCGTATTGCAACAATCAAAATCATCTCGGATGCGAATGCAGCACCCGACTCAACAAGAACAACGATTATCACGATTAGCGGTATCGGATTACAAACCAATTTCAATTCAATTACACCGTTTGGAGATGTGCTTAGTTGCGATACAACACAAACCAAAGTTGTTGAGTTGGTGAATCCTACGAACGTTCCAATGAATGTGACAACTCAACTTGCCGACCCCGATGCGGTTATTGAGCAAACTCCGGCTGGAACAGCATTCATCGTACAACCAAATGGAGGGCGTGTAACATGGACGCTTCGCTATAAACCCAAAGCAGGTAATTTAAATGCTACATTTACCGTTAATACTCCAGTTGATACAGCACAGTTTGTATTATCAGGCAGGGGTATTCAAGACGAGTTCAAACTATCGAGCAAAAATGTAGATTTGCCAGTGGGTGGAACAGAACTAATTCCACTTACTGTCAACACATCTCTTATTCAGAATTTTAGTGGTATTCGCACACTTAGCTTTAAGGCAACATATGATAACGATTACCTACGTTTTACTGGTTCTGGGTTTAATGCCAACAGTGGTGGATTTACGTGGACTGTAGATAGCTCACGAATAACAAATGGTGAGGTGATTCTGAATGGTGTTTCAATGACTGGACTTGCCAATGGCGATGTTACATTATTCAATCTACCATTCACAATGTACCATACGATGATTCCGTCCTTCACGGTCGATTTCACATGGCTTGATTCAACAATATATTCGTGTTTGCGACCAACAACTGCACAGAGTGTTATTACATCAGGATTGCGCTGTTACTCGAGCGGGACTCAAGTCAATATAGGGAATGGTGTGTTTCAACTCAATGTAAAAAACACTCGTAATAGTGCCGATATGACTGCTGAGTTTAACTTAGCATTTGATGCACCATATTCACTTGATGTCATGAATAGTGTAGGCGAGCGTGTATTTACGACATCACAAGCATATACGACAGCCGGTATTCATTCGATACCACTCAGAATGCAACAACTAGCCAATGGCGTGTACTATGTTCGCCTGCAATCACTCTGGTATTCCGAAGTCATACCCGTTCTGATTGCACAGTAGCTTTGCGTCAAAAAATATTTGTGTCACAAACAGTGGCATAGGTTGTCTTGGTGGCGAGTCAGAGATTTTCTGATTCGCCACTATTGTCTGTTACCACATCATAGAAACCATATCTTTGCGAGTTTGTTACTGCCCGGTATTCTATTGTGCGCAATAAACGCCGATATGTGTTCTATAAACGAATGGAAATCGTAATGAAGAACCTCATCATAGCTGTTATTCTGTTGTATGTGCTTGCACTTGCACTCCCCGTTCAATCACAAACGTTGTTCAGGAATTTTTACCTGTATAATGTGGATACTAGCCGATACCCTACCATGACGGCAAGCATCTATGCACAAGACAGTTTGGGGCAATCTACGCTTCGGCTTAATATCAATGAGATTACATTAACTGAGAACGGGCAGCCGAGATCAGGTCTTACTATGGTATGTGATTCATTACCAACCCCAATACCTGTTGCGGCATGTCTGACGCTTGACCAAAGTTGGTCTATGGCGGATAGAAGCCCATCTGGCGACACCTATTGGCAGTGGGTAAAAGACGGGGCAAAAGCATTTATCAACCGACTTCAATTTGTACCTCCAACACAGGTGGCAATTACATCATTTGGCGGAACATCCTATGTGCGTTCACAGTTTCAGCAAACACGTCCACCATTACTTTCAACAATCGACCAGATACCGAATGAGGGATCAACCGACTATGATGAAGCATTCTTGAATCTGAGTGTTCAAGGCGGGACGAATGGGAATATTTATGTATTGAAAAACGCACCACCATCACTTCGTAGAATTTGTATCTTTCTAACCGATGGACAGCCGGATAACGCACCGCTAAAACAACGGATTATTGACTCGTGTTTGAGGCATAATATCACTGTGTATGCAATCAATGTCTTTAATCCTAGAAGCACAACAATCCACCCCGACTTGGTAGAGATTTGCTCAACCACTGGCGGTAAGTCGTACCTTGTCCGTTCAAAGGCGGAGTTGATAAGGGTTTTTGAAGATATAGCCGTTGGTTCGCAAGTGAACGTTGCATGCAGAATCTCGTGGCAGTCATTCAGCGGTTGTGGCGAGGCATCTCGTAACCGCACCTTGACGTGCACAGTGCGCCGGGGAACACGTTCGAATACATGGACAGGAAGATACATAGCACCTGAAATCAGTGTTGCAAGTCCGGATGCCCAACCTTCAACATTGTTGTTCAATGACCCCGGTCAGGGCGGTACAGTACAACAGACATTTTCAATACGGGCATCGCAACGAATACCATTGACAATTACTGGCTATACATTCCAACCAAATAACGGCAGGTTTAGGATTGTATCTTCTAGTAAACCGCTCCCCGCAACACTACAGCCCAACGAGAGTATGGATGTAACGGTGGAGTTTACACAGGATGTTCTTGGTAAAATATACAGGGCAACTCTCAAAACTGTATCAACACCTTGTATTGACTCTGTTGCACTTGTCGTGAACATCCCGACTATCAAACTTGAATCGCCTGTTGGCGGCGAGAAACTTGATGGATGCGATAGTATCTCGATTCGGTGGAGTGGCGTTCCTGCTGATGAACCGGTCATACTAAGTTACTCGACTAATAAAGGCACTGATTGGATTCCTATTACAAATGCTGCCACCGGGCTTGAATATAAGTGGTTCAAACGAACTCCGGGTGCTGATTACATGATGCGTGTTCAACGGCTGTCATGTCAATGGGTGAGCCGCTTCGGTGGCAGCGGCTTAGATAGCGGAGTATCGGTTACGTGGAACAGAAAGGCACGAAACGTCCTTGTTGGCGGATCGTTTTCCGATACACTTCAAACCGGTGTTTCGACCCTAAATGCCGTTCAACGCGACGGTGTGTTACTATGGATGAACTCATCTGGTATTCCTACCCGTGCTGTACATATTCAAGGCAGTGGAATGGAGTCGGTTGATGCAGTTGCCACTGACTCAAACTATCACTATCTTGCCGCAATCACAACCACAAGTACACAGCTTCAATGCGGACTAAAGATACTTCCGCTGCTTAACTCAACAAACCGATCGGGTGTGGTTGCACGGATTGACAGTACAGGAAACACGATATGGATGGCTGGAGTGTCCAGTGAAACTCCGGGCAGTGGCGATGTCATAGCATCATCGGTCTTTGTACGAAAGGACAGTATGATGTTCTTGCAAGGATATGCACAAGGTCTCTTAAAAACATATCATCTTAGCGACACCGTACCATCTCTAAAACTCGACATGCCGGTAAAACCCGGAGTATATTTCCCGTTCACCGCCGAGATTGATCCTCGTGGCAGAATTGTAGCATTGATTCAGCGCCATACATATCCAATAGAAGCTCGCAGAACTAATACAGCATCGAATGGCAATACCATGTATGAAGTATCTTCCCAGTCGGCACCGGTACGGTGCAATGCCAACACATTGGCATCGAAGGGCGGATTGGATATTGTCGTGCGTGCCGTGCAAGGCGACCCTGTTGTCAGTCAATCGCAACGGGTTTTTAGTATCATGGTACCACGTTTGAAGTTCTCTCTCAATTCCTTTTCGATGTGGGCAGAAGATGTTGGAAAATCGTATCTCACTCCATTTGGCACAGCCAGCATTTTGGGTAACGACGGTAACAAAGACATTCCTGCAGTCACTTCGTCCTTGATTGGTCGTGATCAAGCGGATTTTCAACTAATCAAAGGAGCGTCACCTTTCCCGCTCTCAACATCGAATATTGAAAGTTACAGTATCAACTTCTCACCTCGGGCGGTGCCATATAAGCCACGGGAATGCTACTTAGTGACAGAAGCACCGTGCAGTGACCCTGAATATGTTCGGGTATCGGCTTTTGCAAACTTC
>JAEUSO010000119.1 GCA_016788605.1 Candidatus Kapaibacterium sp.
GAGAGAAGCACTTCCGCCGCTACTGGTGTATGCACATCAACTGTTAGCATTATTCTGCGCTTTCATCGTTAATCTGTACTTCGGTGGGATTGAACGGAGGGTTTGCTTTAAGTATCTCAGTAATTCTGTCAATCTCATCTAATGTTTCATCGGCATAAAAACGGAATTCCGGTATCACACGCAGACGCAACGCTGTAGCGACTGCACGTGTCATGCGATACTTCTCGCAGGCAAGTTTTGTCAGGACATCCTTATGGGATTTTTGCGTTCCGTAGATACTGATATTCACCGAGGCAATAGAGAGGTCGGCAGACATACGGACACCGGTTACCGTTAACATTCCTAATGAATGTTCGCGTGCAACATCATCCATCACCCGTGAAATCGCCCGTTTGATTTCACTGGCAACTTTGTCCGTACGGATTGACATTAGTTCAACTTCCTTTTCACTTCAACCTGCTTGTATGCTACGATTACATCGCCTTCTTCGTAGTCGTTGAATCCGTTCACCGTTATACCGCACTCAAAGCCGGTTTTGATTTCCTTCACATCGTCTTTGACATGTTTGAGGGAATGGACTGTTCCCTTGTAAATCTCAAATCCGTTTCGGAGGATACGGACTTTGTCATTTCGTGTGATAACACCGCTTGTTACATAACAACCGGCAACCGCCCCGACTTTGCTAATCTTGAAGACCTGCCGCACTTCAACACGTGAAAGTGTTTCCTCTTTGATTTCCGGCGAGAGCATACCTTCAAGGGCAAGCTCAACTTCGTTGATTGCATCATAGATAATCGAATACAAGCGGACATCAACCGCCTCGCGCTCCGCAACACGACGTGAAGAAGTTGGCAAGAGTACTTGGAATCCGATAACGACGGCATCTGACGCGGCAGCAAGCATAATGTCGCTTTCGCTGATTGAACCGACACCGCGGTAGATAATATTTACTTTAACTTCGTTGGTCGAGAGTTTCAACAGTGAATCTGTCAATGCTTCCAACGAACCGCTAACGTCGGTCTTAATAACGAGGCGAAGTTCCTTCACACCGCCTTGTTGAATTTGTGCGGAGATATCATCGAGTGTGATATGGCGAACTTGACGGAGTTGTTGTTCGCGGCGAAGGATTTGACGTTGTGTGGCAGCGTCGCGCAGTGCATCGCCATCTTCACTGACAATAATGGTATCGCCCGATTCCGGCAGACCCTCGAAGCCAGTCACTTGAGCGGGTGTTGACGGTCCGGCTTCTTCGATACGGTTGCCGCGTTCGTCGTACATTGAGCGGACTCGACCATAGAATTGACCGCAAAGGAATTCGTCGCCGATGCGAAGTGTGCCTTTTTGCACCATCACCGTTACGACATTGCCTTTACCCTTATCAACATGCGCCTCGATAACAGTACCATATGCTGTACGGTCGGCATTTGCCTTGAGTTCAAGCAAATCAGCTTCAAGCAGGATTTTATCCAAGAGTTGCTCGATGTTTATGCCCTTCTTCGCAGAGATTTCCGTACACTGGTATTTACCGCCCCATTCTTCCACAAGCACGCCGTTGTTTGCCAGCTGCTGACGCACATTATCCGGACGGGCGTCTTCTTTATCAATTTTATTGATGGCGACGACAATCGGCACGTTTGCAGCTTGTGCGTGGCTGATTGCCTCGAGTGTTTGCGGCATCACATTATCATCCGCCGCTACAACAAGAACCACGATGTCGGTAATTTGAGCACCGCGTGCGCGCATTGCGGTGAACGCTTCGTGACCCGGTGTATCGAGGAATGCGATGGACTTGCCATTTGGCAGCACAACTTTGTATGCACCGATGTGTTGAGTAATTCCTCCTGCCTCGCCTGCAACCACATTCGCGTTGCGGATATAGTCAAGCAACGATGTTTTACCATGGTCAACGTGACCCATGATGGTAACGATAGGCGAGCGCGGAAGAAGCGATTCCGGTGAGTCCTCGACTTCTTCATCGAAGGCGATAACTTCGGCATCACTTGCGAATTCAACCTGGTAACCGTAGTCGTCTGCAATAAGCTGTATAGTATCTTTATCTAAGCGTTGATTGATACTCACCATTAAACCGAGCGAGAAACACTTTGTGATAATCTCGGCGGGAGTAACACCCATGAAGTTGGCGAGTTCGGCAGTGGTAAGAAACTCGGTGACTCGAAGGATACCGCTCTCGCGTTCGATTTCCTCAATCCGGCGTTGCTCACGTTCTTCGCTCTGAAGGCGTTTACGTTGTTTAATCTTACTGCGTGAACGTGCAAAAGCCGAATCGTCCATTCCCGACAGCGTTTCGCGTATTGCGCGTGCAACATCCGCTTCGCTAACGTCCGACCGACCGACCTTAGGAGCATTCTTTACTTTCTTCTTGTCTTTCTCAGTGAGTTTCTTGTTTGCCTGTGGCGGCGGAGGCGGTCCCCCACCTGCACGGCGATCGGGTTTGCGGTTTCTTGATTGTTGATCGGACGATTCATCATACGTCCGTTTAAATGTCGGTTCAGCTAAACTTCCAAGTTTGATGTCCTGAATCGGTGTCGTAATCGGAGGATTACGGTCATTCGTCCTGTCGTTTGTGCGTTGACCTTGACCGCGTTGTTGGTCGTTGCCACCCCGTCTGTTGGAATCACGGTTATTGTCCCGCCGCCTTCCGCCACGGTCATTCGATTGGTCGTCTTGTTTGCGAATATCAATTTTACCCACTACCGTCAAACCCCGTAATTGCGGCATTTGACCGGGTTCGGTGGTAGTTATTATATTCTTTTTACGTTTGCGTTTACGTTTTGTACCATCGGCATCTTCGGTCTCTTCATCGTGCGATTCAGCATCAGAAGCAGATTCCGATTGTGCGGCTGGTATGGAGGTTTCCGGTTGTTCCGCTTGAGGTTCAACGGGTGGTAGCGGTTCTGCGGATTGTGCCTGTTCTTGAAGTTGTTCACCGTGATGTTCGCTTACCGCTTTACGGATAGCGTCACGAGCCGCTTGTTCTTGTTCAACGCGCTTCCGTTTATCATCTTCGCGGCGTTGTTGCTCTGCTATCTCGGCTTGTTCCGCAGCCTGTTGTTCAACGCGCTCGCGTTCTTTCGCAAGGCGGGCATCCTCTAATTCCTGCTGCTGGCGTTTGCGCTCTTCAAGAATACGCTCGCGCTCAAGTTTTTCCTGTGCTACGCGAGCCGCTTCCTCCGCCTGACGCTCTTTTTCTTTCGTTTTCAGCGAAACAGTCGCATCACTTTTGAGCGTACTGGAACGTAACTTCTGAACTTTATCACGTTGTTTCTCCGCCGTTTTCGCCTGCGACGAAAAATGTTCTGAAACGGCGGTCACCATCTCATCGGTCAAGGATGTTGTCGGTTTGTTTTCTACGTCGAAACCCTTCGATTGTAGAAACTCAACAATCTCCTCGCGCCCGATGTTCAGCGTGGATGCCACTTTGAAAAGTTTATTTGCCGGTGAACCTGCCATGCGGTTGTTGTCTTCCTGATTCAGTGATAAAAGTGTAGAGCCGATGTTTTTAAGCCAGCGAAGGAGCATGGTGTTAATCTACCTGCAATTCATCCGCGCCGTCGCCGGAGGATGATGCGGATGCACCTTCATTTTCCGTTTCGTCGTCGTCTCCGTCATCGGGGCTATCTGAAAGCATGGTATCGAACATACCGCTGATTTCATCCTCAAGTGACTCAGTGGGGATATTATCGGGGTCTAGTGCCGCAAACGCAGCATAGACACGCTCTGTGATGTTCGGATCTTCCCGCTCTTCAAATTCTTCAAGGATGGTTGTGCGTATTGCAATAAGTTTTTCGGGAGTCATACCGTCAATCTGCAAGATGTAGCGGAGGTCGGATGCGAGGAATTCACGCGCAGTGTCAATATGCGATTCAATGATGGCATCATAAAGTTCGCGTCCAATGTCATCACGGAATTCAAAGAGTTCAATATCTTCCGCACCTTCTTTAATAAGCGTCAGCGTATAGCCGGTCAAACGGGATGCAAGACGTACGTTCTGTCCTTGCTTACCGATTGCGAGCGAAACTTGGTCATCCGGCACGACAACGTTAGCAGTACGCAGGTCTTTATCAATACTGATTTCCTTCACCTTGGCAGGCGAGAGCGCACGTTTGATAAATTCTTGCGGGTCGTTGTTGTATTCAATGACATCAATGTTCTCGTTATTGAGTTCGCGTACAATCGAGTGAATGCGGATGCCTTTCATACCAACGCACGCGCCGACAGGATCAACACGCTCATCAAAGCTAAGCACAGCAACTTTTGCCCGTTCGCCGGGGTCGCGCGCAATTGCTTTAATTTCAATCACACCGTCGTAAATCTCTGGAATTTCCACTTCGAAGAGTTTAGCGAGAAACTGTTCGTCGGAACGGGAAAGGATGATATCCGGAAGACCGCTTGTGCCTGAACGGCGGACTTCTTTGATAATCGCCTTGATACTACCGTTTTTCTTGTATCGTTCGTTAGGTATTTGCTCTTCACGCGGGAGGCGCATTTCGCGTTTATCATACATAACAAGCAAGTCGTTACGTCTGATTTGATATATCTCGCCGACAATGACTTCGCCTACTTTACTCTCAAACTCGTTGAAGATATTATCCTTTTCAACATCACGGATTCGCTGCGAAAGAGCTTGCTGCGCCAAGGTGATGATGCGCCGACCAAACTCTTCACCGATGTTATCCAAAGAAATTTCTTCGATGAACTCATCGCCGATAGCGTATTCGTCGTCGGTATGAAGTTTTACTTCCTGAACGGAAATTTCCTTCGATTCATTCAAGACGTAACGGACAACTTCACGGGTGAGATAAATTTCGATATCACCTTTGTCCATATTAACGATAATATCGAACGAGGCATCGTTACCGTACTTCTTTTTAACCATCAAGCTGAGGGTTTCCTCCAGAAGCCCTTGCAAAAGGTCGCGGTCAATGCCTTTTTCACGAGCCATCTCGGTGAATGCTTCGATGATGAGTTTCTTGTCGAATTTTGGTTTTACTTTACGGCGTGGCATTTGTGTAATTCGTCAATTGGGTTAATAATCAATGCGCTGCTCATGTTCCGTTAGAATGCCGGATGCGGCAGAGTTACGAAAATGATATTTCAACAGTAGCTGTGGCAATAGCACTGAATGGTATTGTCACGGTTTCCTGTTGGTCAGGTTTCTTTTTTCCGGGGGATTGTTTAGGACGAAGGGTTATCGAATCGGTGTCGGTGAAGTCCAAACGACCAATGACGGTCGTGCCGTCATTACATACAATTCGCATCGTTCTACCGATGTGTTTCTTGTATTGCCAATCGTAAGCTAATGGACGATCAACACCGGGCGAGGATACATCGAGCGTATAAACACTTCCCAGAAATTGATCAGTGGCGGAAGCGGCGTTAAGAGCACGGGCTATTGAAGCGCATTGCTCGAGGGTGACACCATCCGCACTGTCTATGTAAATGTCAAGAATCAACCGGCGGTCGTGTCCGCGCATGGCGTAATCAATAAGAACGGCTTGGTGCTCGGTGCAGATTGAGTGAATAAACGCCAGTGATTCTTCGGGTATTTGTTTTGTCAAACGTGAATCGGGTTTGTTATCAATAAAAAATGGGCTTCATGCCCATTCTTACTGTGAACGGTCGCAAATATACGGCAGGCAATGTTCACGCTCTGTGAAAAAATAGTCACATGTTTTTGCAGATGATTGCATGTGATACGCCACATTGAAAAAATCAATGATAGAGCATTCGCCGAATGACAGACGGTGTGTTATATTGCATCACGTTTTTAGTAGCGAAAATTTTTTAACATACACGAAGTATTTGCATGGGTGAGCTTGGGTATCTGGCAGTCCTGTCATCGTTGTTTGTTCCGCTCGTCGGGACGTTGGCTGTCGGGTTTATTGACCGGAATCAGAAGAAAGCGATTCAGTGGACAACATTGGTGTTTTCCCTTATTAGCTTCGTCCTTTCGCTTCCGCTTCTCACATCCTTTAATCTTAGTGATTCAGGATTTCAATTTGAGATTAACAAGGTATGGATAGCATCGCTTGGTGTTGGATTCCATCTTGGTGTGGACGGTATGAGCGCATTGTTAGTTGTATTAACAACGCTTATCATGCCGATAGCAATTTTCTCGTCGTTCGATGCAATTAACAAACGTGAGAAAGAGTACTATGCAATGCTCCTGTTCTTACAGTTCGGCATGACGGGTGTGTTTTTGGCACTTGATACTTTTCTCTTTTATGTTTTCTGGGAACTTATCCTTATACCGATGTATTTCCTGATTGGTATATGGGGCGGACAAGACAGAATCTATGCAGCAGTGAAGTTTTTCCTTTACACAGTCGTCGGATCATTACTGATGCTCGTTGCTATTGTGTGGTTAGGGTACTATGCACAACAAAATGCAGGAGGATTTACCGCCGACATAGTGAAACTCCGCGAGATCGCACCAACTATTCCGTCGCACATTCAACAATGGATGTTCTTGGCATTCGCACTCTCGTTCTGTATTAAAGTGCCGTTGTTCCCGCTGCATACGTGGTTGCCCGACGCACACGTTCAAGCACCCACTGCAGGTTCGGTTATTCTTGCCGGAATTTTATTGAAATTAGGCACGTATGGATTGATACGTTTTAATCTCGAGTTATTCCCGCAGGCATCCGTCACGTTTGCGCCGATACTCTCGACTCTTGCTGTTATCGGGATTATCTACGGGGCATTGGTTGCAATAGTACAGACCGATGTCAAGAAACTCGTCGCATATTCTTCTGTAAGTCACTTGGGATTTGTCGTCCTGGGTATTTTTTCGATGAATCAAGAGGGAGTTCAAGGCGCAATTATTCAAATGATAAATCACGGTCTATCAACACCAATGCTGTTCCTTTGTGTCGGTGTGATTTACGAACGCAGGCACACACGGGATATTTCGGAATTTGGCGGATTGACAAGTGTGATGCCGCGCTTTTGTGTTCTGTTTGCCATAGCAATGTTTGCTTCGGTGGGGCTGCCCGGGCTTAACGGCTTTGTGGGCGAATATCTCACCTTGGTCGGAGCATTCCAATCGCCGTACCTGCATTCGTGGTGGTACGCGATATTAAGTGCAACCGGAGTCATCTTTGCCGCCGTCTATCTGCTGTGGATGTTCCAGCGCGTGATGTTCGGGACAAACGACAATCCGAAAAACCACTCTTTGCAGGATGTTACACGTAACGAAATGGCGACGCTTATTCCGCTTGTCATTCTCATTGTCTGGCTTGGTGTATATCCGCAATCTTTTATGAAGTATTCGGCACAGTCCACGAAGTCGGTGGTGGAGAAAATCCATAAGCACCATCAGGGAACAATGCAGGCATCACGCTAATTGACTGAACTTAGATACAACAATTACACTTATTGAAGTAAACGTATGGGAATGGATTTTTTAACATCTGCACCGATAGTGCTGATTTCGTTTCTTTCTGTTCTGTGCATTGTCGTAGATGCGCTGACTCCGAAAAGTGAACGGATAACATTTTACTTTGCAGGGTTCAGTATGCTTGCGGCAATGCTCATGGCGGCTTTCACCATGCCAAACACCGGCACTGCATTCAATGGTATGATTACAACTGGCGGGGTGGCAACATTTTTTGACATACTCTTCTGTATGGGCGGCTTATTAACACTTTTTGCCGCACGTCCGTATATCCTGCGCGAGAATGTTGAACACGACGAATTCTATACGTTGATACTTTATGCTGTGGCTGGGATGATGGTTATTGCCCATGCCCATAACTTGTTGATTACCTTTATTGGTATCGAAATTATGTCGGTTAGTTTTTATGTTTTAGCTGGATACTTCCGTTCAAATACAAAGTCGGTTGAAAGCGCGTTGAAGTACTTTCTACTCGGTGCGTTTGCCACGGGCTTCTTAGTGTTCGGAATGTCCTTTCTCTATGGCTCGACAGGTACACTTGACTATACTGTCATGGCTAACAATATCCAATCCGGGATGATCAATTTTCCAATGTTGCTATCAGTGGGTACAGGATTACTCATTGTCGGTTTGAGTTTCAAAATGGCGGCATTCCCGTTTCACCAGTGGGTTCCCGATGTATATGAAGGTGCGCCAACCGTTGTAACAGGATTTATGAGTACTGCCGGAAAAGCGGCATCGGTCAGTGCATTGATGCCTATTGCATACGCTATCATCGGCGAGAGCGGACACCAAGTTGCGGGACTGCTTGCGATTATTGCGGCGGGTACGATGTTGGTCGGTAACATATCGGCGGTTGTGCAGCAGAATATCAAGCGGATGCTGGCATATTCTTCGGTTGCCCATGCAGGGTACATACTGATGGGATTTGTTGCAAACAATGAAAAGGGAATGACCGGCATTGTCTATTATGTTACTGCATATTTGTTTATGCAACTCGGTGCATTCGTTCTTGTGTCATTGATCGAGCGGAACATTGACAAGCAGCTTGAACTCCGCGACTATGCAGGGTTGAGTAAGAAACATCCTGTGATTGCCGCGCTTATGGCTTTCTTCATGTTCTCGCTTGCGGGAATACCGCCGATGGCTGGGTTCTTTGGTAAATACTATTTGTTCATTGCTGCGATAGAATCCGGCTACACGTGGCTGACGATTGTGGCTGTAATCTCATCCATGATTTCCGTTTATTTCTACATAGGTCTTGTTGTTCAGATGTATTTCAAAGATGCCGAAGGCGAAGGAATTGACGCTCATCAACCCGGGCTTGCAGGTCTTACACTTACTGTTGCAACATTCTTTGTTATCGCACTTGGTATCATGCCCTCAACCGTAGAACAAATCGCACGCAGCTTTTTCAAGTAAAAAATCTGACAACTACTCAAGACCCGCGAAACACTCGTGGGTTTTTTGTTTTATCACAAGCGAACCATCAACTTGCATCAGTGAACCATACCGGATTCAATATCAAGATCAGTTTGTGTGGAGCAATACTCATTGCTCTGTTGTGTATTTCACTTCATGCACAACAGCCCGCTGTAGTAGGGGCAAGTGTTGAGGTTGAGGGTAAAGGTGCTGATTACGATACGTTGGATTACGGCTATGTGCTTGTAACATCAGTGACGAAAACCTATCCAAAGTCAGTGGATATTATCTGCACCGGCGACAGCTCGATACAGATTCCTCTTGGTGAAAGACCATATTTCGTATTAGAGAGTGTCAATGCTCGCGAAGAATTTATCAACGCATTTAATACCTTTCCTTTCAGAGTTTCCCAAGCTGAGAAGGTACGCAAATACAATCTACCGTTTCTCCCAAGTAATATCGCTGTGCAAAGTCCGGCGGGGTATCGTGAGGCGAAGGCAATCTTTTCTGTGCGAAGTGATGCCGATACGTCGAAGGTCGTTTTGCTTGACACGATAATTCTTAAAGCGGTGAAATCATTTACACCATTGTGGAGCGATGAAGCGATAGTCAACTTTGATAGTGTGTATATCAATGCCACGCTCCCCAAGAGAAAGACGTGGTTGTTACGGAACTTGGATCTTGATAATCCTGCGATAAGTGTTGATACAGTGTCATTCGCCTTATTCCCGCAGAGCAATGCATCACTCCGGTTCACAAATCAAACGATACAAACGGTCTTGCAACCCGATGTCATCAATCCGTATCAGTACAGTTTCGACTACGCACCGAAGCAAATCGGACGGGATATCAAAACATATACATTCCGCTATAACAATGCACAAAGCGGTGCAAGGGACAGTATC
>JAEUSO010000011.1 GCA_016788605.1 Candidatus Kapaibacterium sp.
AGGTGAAAGCATCGTTTGGTCGCTTGCCTATCAAGACACCCTTCTGCGAAAAGGTCTGCGCTTGCCCGCCGAAGACGGCAACTACGAAAAACCGATGATGGATGCACGCGGTTTGTAGCGGAGGAACTCATCCGCTTGGGTGCTGCGTACACGGCATTATCCCAATTATCAACTCATCATTTACTCATAACGAAGCTTGACACTTGCAATCGGAGACAAAGCACCGGCATTCACAACAACCGACGAAAACGGCAACAGCAAATCGCTCAACGAATACAAAGGCAAAACGGTTGTGCTGTATTTTTAGTCCGGGCAGGTACTTCGCCTGTCAAAAAAATACATAGTAGGCATTGGAGTACAGTTGTCAAGTGTAGCACGTTTTAGGACGGAAGTGAGGCACAGGACAGAACGAATAACAATACGTCATGCAAGGGATAGAATGTATTGAAGTATTTGTAGCAGTGTGCGTCATGAGCACTTCGCTGAACTCATGACGGAACTTAAACAAATGGAGGCTGAGCTACTATGAAAGTTAACTGGGAAGTCATTAAAAGCGCAGACGGATACTCTGAGCATGTCCCACTATCGATGAAGTTGCTATGTTCGAGTAATGAGGATGTTAGGGATGATGCGTATTGGAGACTTGATAATTCTATTGTTCTCCAAGGATATTTGTTTGAATCTTCATTTTATGCTGTTGAGCTTATCCTTGAAATTCTTGAGGATAAAGATTCAGTAGAAAAAGAGAATGCATTAGAGTTGTTATACCAAATAGCCGCTGGTTGTTTGGGTGGAGTACAAGAAGAGACCATGATTCTTCATCATAAGGAAGTATCTGTCCAAGTAGCTGTAAGAGAAAAATTAATTAGGTACTATGACAGAATTAAGGGTGTCAAAATCAATCATGGTAAGCCCGGTAAGAGTGTCTTAAATCATCCGCTTGCTGATCCAGAAACTGGGATATATGTTGCAGATAGCGAGGCAGAGATTTTAGAAATTATAATTGAAGTACTAGATGATCTGAAAATTGAGTCAGAAAAAGATCCTAGGACATTACCCATGAGATACTTGATATACTGAATAAACCTACATATCGTAAAGGTCAGTAGTTTTAGCTACTATCTTCACATGGATTTTTCGTTTATAGTCTTAGGGTTGAATTTATGATTTACAACAATTGGTCGCATATAAATTGGTCAGATCTCAAGGTGTGTGGTAATGACAATGCCAGTCATGTTCCTCGTAACCTTAATGAGTTATGTTCGGATGATTTTCATATCAGGAATGAAGCATATTGGCAGTTGGATAACTGGATAGTTGTACAGGGTGGCTTGAGAGAAGCCGCATATTACACTATCGTTCCATTACTTGAAGTGCTTGAGCGAGATGAAAGCAAAGAAAAAGATATGGCATTAGAGCTTCTCTTACAACTAGTAATGGCTGCTGATTCAGATGATTATAGCTATATCAATGTAAATGGTGAGAGTATTGGGCTGCAATCATCAACACGGCGGTTGATATTGCAGAACGAGGAGAGAATTAGAAATCTCAAAATAGACATGAGTAAAGTTGACCGGACTGAAATAGACCCAAGAAATGGTCATGAATTTACAGTATTCTCTGAAGCAACAGAGTTAGAAGAAATATTAGATTCTATCAATGACTTAAAGGAGAGAGAAAAGCGAAGGAGTGGATAGTATTGAGATTGAACAGCTTTTATACTATGACACGGTTCTTACCCTCCGCCGGTATTCTTGAAGCCGCACCGCCAAACCGGTTCTTTGAAAATGTAACGCCCTTTCCGGCATTGAGCGGGTGGTGGTGAAACGTGAGGTGCGATGCCGTTTGCGAAGCATAAACTAAACACAATAACAACTTTGCAGCGAGCGTAAAAGCCACGCGGCGGGTGGGGGCAAAGCTCTACGAACTGACCGACCATACTTCGACTTCGCTCAGTATGCATTTGTGCAACGTGCGGGCGGTGGTTGGTGACGTGACGTTGCCTGACGGCGGCACGTTCAAGGTTGATGAGAAGAGTTACACGAACTACGTATCAAGAACCGGATTTCATGACCTTTCTATACGCATGGGTGTTGTCAGTGTAGTGAATGTACATCATATACATGCCGTTACTGAGTACCGAAGTATTCACGACAGGTCCATTGCTCCGCTCAGTCAACACAAGCACTCCCCGACTATCGTAGAAGGAGACGTATTCGATGTCTTTGGCAGGACTCGCGGTACAATGGATAATATCATCAAACGGATTCGGATGCACACCGACTGCGTCACCCGTCTCCTTATCAATAACATCCGTAGTGGTTGACTTCCGGTACATCCCCAGATTCGGCGAAATCAGATTGTATGCGATAAATGTATATCCACCGAACTCGGTAATGCCCGATGCGTTCAAATCCGATGCCGAGAGATTCTCTGTAATATTTGTCCATGTTGCGCCTTCGTTTGCCGTCGTATAAATGCTATCGCGCAATCCTCCTGAAAAATGCCGTGATTCGATATACAGATTAGCACCATTGCGGTACACTTCCGTAATGCCAATACCCATAAATGCAGGTTTCGTCCATGCAGTCCACGTTGCTCCTTCGTCCGTGCTTTTATACGAAGCACCGCCCTGCGCCATGTAGTATAGGTTTTCGCCCATTCTCCATACTGCCTCTGCATTCAAGTCGCCTGCTGCAATACCGCTATTGGATTGAGTCCACACAGCACCGTTATTCAATGAAACAAACACGCCGCCGCCAATCGTAGCAGCAAGCACTTTTGTCTTGATAGTTTCCATCCATATCACATTCACGGTTTTCAGTCCGGTATTCGCCGCACTCCACGTCACTCCCCCGTTCGTTGAGGCATAGATTCCCATACTTGAGGTATATGCGAAGACAGCCCCCGGTACACTGCGAAAACCGCGTACAACGGTTGTTTGAGGTGCACCAACCGATGAATTCCACGAGCTGCCGTTATCAGTGCTGTAAAAGATGCAATTCATTGATGAATTCAAGCCCGCGAAATACTTTCCTTCGTATGAATATCCGCACTCGGGAAGATTCCCCGCAACAGGCGGCTGAATTTCCATCCATGTGTTTCCGGCATCCGATGACCTGTACATTGCTCCACCGCTCAATGTTCCGCAAAACAGATGCGTATCCGAGTTTCCAAGGAGTTTAGCTCCGAGTGAGAGATTCTTGATACCGGTATTGACCTGCGCCCACTGAGCAAGACATTGAACGCTGATAATCAATAGTGCCGGCAACAGATATAATATGTTCATAACGTGTAGAGGTTTATGGTAAATACGACACTATAAGTTTGAGGATGAGCGCACACCCGCTTACCCGAAGTAGTTGGGTGATTCTTTGGTGATGGTGACGTTGTGCGGGTGCGACTCTTTCAGTCCGGCTGCGGTGATTTTTACGAAGCGAGCGTCGGACTTCATGTGTGCAATAGTACCTGCGCCGCAATAGCCCATTGCCGCGCGCAAGCCGCCCGTCATCTGGTAAATCGTGTCGCTCACGCTGCCTTTGAACGGCACACGCCCCTCGATGCCTTCGGGAACAAGTTTGCTGATTTCGTCTTCTACGTCTTGGAAGTAGCGGTCGGCACTGCCTGCCATCATTGCGCCTTGCGATCCCATGCCGCGATAGACCTTGAATGCACGTCCTTCAAGCTGCACTTTCTCGCCGGGCGATTCTTCGTGTCCGGCAAGCATGCCGCCCATCATCACGCAATCTGCGCCTGCTGCAATCGCCTTTGCTATATCGCCCGTTTGCTTGATGCCGCCGTCGGCAATGACGGGAACGCCATGCGCGGAGGCAACAGCGGCAACGTCCATTATCGCGCTGAGTTGTGGAACGCCCACACCGGCAATGATACGTGTGGTGCAGATTGAGCCGGGTCCGATTCCGACTTTTACGCCGTCAGCCCCCGCATCAATCAATGCCTGTGCGGCATCGGCGGTTGCGATATTTCCGCCTACCACCTGAAGCGTGGGAAATTTTTCCTTAACCAAGCGCACCATGTCAATCACCCCGCGCGAGTGTCCGTGGGCGGTGTCCACAATCACCATGTCAAGTCCGGCGGCGAAGAGTGCGCCAACGCGGTCAATAGTATCGGGCGTAACGCCCACAGCTGCACCAACCCGCAAGCGTCCTTGTTCATCTTTGCACGAAGCGGGATATTTTTTCTTTTTCTGAATATCCTTGAAGGTGATGAGTCCGCGCAGAATACCATCGCCGTCCACAACGGGAAGTTTCTCGATGCGGTGCTGCTGCAAGATTGTTTCCGCACCGTCGAGCGTGGTGCCGAGCGGCGCAACAATCAGGTTGTCTTTGGTCATCACATCGCCAACGCGCTCGCGCATGTCGCGCACAAAGCGGAGGTCGCGGTTGGTAAGGATGCCGATGAGTTTTTGGTTGCCGTCCACAACGGGAATACCGGCGATACGGTACTTCGCCATGAGATTCCTGGCATCGAGAATGGTGTTCTCCGCCATAAGCGTAATCGGGTTGCGGATCATGCCGCTTTCGCTGCGCTTGACTTTGTCCACTTCGTCGGCTTGGCGTTCGATGCTGCGATGCCACCTTCGCGCGCCGATGCCACCTTCGCGCGCAAGGGCAATCGCCATGTCGGATTCGGTGACGGTATCCATTGCCGCACTGAGAATCGGGATATTGAGTTCGATGCCGCGAGCAACCCGTGTTCGCAAACTCACATCGCGCGGGAGTATTTCTGAGTAGCGCGGAACAAGAAGAACGTCGTCGAATGTGATGCCGTCGTAAAGGATTTTGCTGTTGTCCATGGGTCGTGTCTTTCTGGTAAATCACCGCGCACCGGTGCGCGAAAAAACTGCATTCGTAAAGAATTGACCGCGAAGATACGAACGCCGCCCGCCCGCACAGATTGCATTCACCCGAACGCGGTGTGTAGTTTTGCATAACACGCTGCACCCCCCGAGCCACTCCGCTCACCGCAGCATTCTCTCACCCACTGTTCCCCGCACGCCATGCCCGGACAACACTTGCACCGCTCGCCCGACGAGCGAATCCTGAATATCGCCGCCTACAAGTTTGTATCGCTCACACCGGAGTTCATCCGCTCGTGGCGACCCGTGCTGCGCTCGTACTGCCGCGCCTACGGTTTAAAAGGGACGGTCTTATTGAGTACGGAGGGAATCAACCTGTTTTTGGCGGGCGAAGACGACAACCTGCACGCACTTCTGGCGTACATTCGCTCCCACGAACCCTTTGCCGACCTGCAATGGAAGGAGAGTTTCAGCAGCAGCATACCATTTACGCGCATTCTGGTAAAGCTGAAAAAAGAGATTATCCCGATGGGGCATAACATCAACCCGACGGAGTTCACCGCACCGCGCGTTACGCCCGCCGAACTCAAGCAATGGCTCGACACCCGCAATGACATTGTGATGCTTGACACACGCAACACCTACGAATACGAACGCGGCACGTTTGCAAACGCAATGACGATGGACATCGAGCATTTCCGCACCTTCCCGGCATTTGTGGAACAGTTGGACGAATCGCTGAAAGACAAAACCATTGTTACGTTTTGCACGGGCGGCATCCGCTGTGAGAAAGCCGGTGCATACATGGTCGAGAAAGGATTCACGAATGTCTATCAGCTCGACGGCGGCATCTTGAAATACTTCGAGGATGTGGGCGAAGCGCATTACGACGGCAACTGCTTTGTCTTCGACGGACGCGGCTCGCTTGACCCCGCACTCCACGCCGAGTTTTTTGCCAACAGCAGCCGCGGTGTGGATGGTAGCAACGAGGAAGAATAAAACAGGCGTGGCAGATCTGGAATGAATCAAAGTGATATTCAAATCACGTTAATCTATAATGTCATCAATCTATCTCCTGCGGACAATGCGAAAACTACACTGAATAATATTATGGAAATGACTAAACACTGTAGCAGGATAGTTGGCAAAATTGGACAGTTGTTCAAGGGCATTCCATATAAGCGGAAGTATGAGAAAATTGAGGATATTCTTGAGCATGAGTACAATATCATGGTCTGCCATAAGGAACTTATCGTTGATACTGTCTACGATGATGATAATAAACTAACGTACATTCGCACGTCAATTTTAAGGCGCGTCAAGTTAGATAAGAGTATAGTCAAATTGAACTATACGTTGGCAGATAATTTAGCAATGTATTATTGGATCAAATCACAGGATAATAGGTTCTACTTGATTGAATATATTGATACTATTGATCTATGGGAGATGAGTTTCATACGGTGGTTGGAAGAAATACCTGAATGGAGTTTAGATGAAGTGTTGAGATACAGGTCTGAAGAGTGATAAATGAACTTTGACCTGCCACGCAACAGTCAAGGTAATAACATTGCTATTCGGGTCTTCACCCACCGCCGCCGGTATTCTTTGAAAGTGCAACGCAAGAACAGTCGGGCGATGGCAGCACCGAGGAAGAATAAAACAGGCGTGGCACTTTTACGCACAACGCCTGACTGTTTTCGTTATCATCTATCCGCTTAGCGAATGGATTTCAGCACATGAATTAGCTGCTCATGGAATACGATGACACCGTTCTCTTTCGTGATTCTATTGGATTCAACCCGAACCCTATTCACCTTGGGCGAGTAATGCTCTATGGTTGATTGCTCTTCTGTGGTATTGTTTGCAGTGCTTCCGCTACGTGCGTATTGCAACTGATATGCGGAGAATGTACCCGCCGGTGTTACAATAGAGGAATTCGTTGATGCGACAACGGTCTTAGGTGCGCCGTCAATCGGTGATATGGAATCGCCCACAGCACTTGGCACACGCAGTATTCGGGCTGGAGTGCGGCTTTGATTTCCAAGTTGCCCGTAGGTAACAACAAACACATCATTGCCTTTCACGTAATACCACGACGTGTCGGTGGCATACGAATCCGGTGATGAAATAAACGGTAATCGTCGTTCGAGCAACATGCCGCGATTACCATCGGCATCGGTGGTGTCTGTGGCAAGCACGCGCAATGTCATTTCGCGCTGCACAGAGTCAGCAAAGGTTTTTGTGACGAGTTTCCAATGCACATCATACGTATAGACCGTTCCCACTTTTCCTGAATACAGGAAATCGGCGGCTGCCGGTTGTTGGGGCGGTACGTTGACCGAGTTGGAATTGCACGAGGCAATCAGAATGGCAAGAGCTGCGGCGGTTGCCACAGTGCAGAGTGTTTTCATACGACACCTTTCGGAATGGATTGAGAATGCGCCGGTATGTCCGGCATATAAAAGGTAGTTGTGGGTCGTGTGTGCGGTTCTTGATTTTTTGGTTGATGTACGCGGCGAATATACGGAAAGCCCGGAATGGGATTGTGCCGTCGGGATAGAAATTTTTCTGATGGCGGTAACTCGTTTTCAGTCAGGGCAGGTGCTACACTTGCCCAAGAAGATATAGAGAAGGCAGAGTGGTATAACATTGTCAAGTGTAGCACTTGACAAGACGGAGGGAAGGAAGTTTGATAACGGTATTCTTTGAAAGTGTAACGCAAGAATGCTTGGGTAAAAACGTACTGCGCTTTCCGGCAGAGTGCGGGTAGTGGTGAATCGCAAGGCGCGGTGCCGTCTGCGAAGCATAACCCTGTGTGAACACCGCTTAAAGCAATCATGATGCGGGCTTAGCGTCATGGTGCGGATACTTCACGCCATATATTGCCCTGCGGAACTTTCCGCTACGGCAAATGGTAGTGCGTAGCCCGTATAAGTCCATATTACTCAGACACGACACCCAACGAATGTCCGAACCCGTGATACAGGTGAGAAACCTGCGTAAAGAATACAAGAACTTCACCGCCGTGGGCGGAATTGACTTCACCGTGTATAAAGGCGATGTGTTCGGATTTTTGGGTCCGAACGGTGCGGGCAAAAGCACCACCATCCGCATGATTACCTCGCTGATTACACCAACATCCGGCGAGATTACCCTGTTTGGAATCCCGCTTGCCAAAAGCCGCACGGCTGCGCTGCAACGCATCGGTGCCATTGTGGAGCGTCCCGACCTTTACGGCTACCTGAGCGCGTACACCAACCTTCGCATCTTTGCCAAACTCACCCGCGCCGATACATCGCGCAAGCATCTGATGTCCATCTTGGAAACGGTGGGGCTTGCCTCGCGCGCCGAGAGCAAAGTAAAGACGTTCTCGCACGGGATGAAGCAGCGCATGGGTATTGCCACCGCATTAGTCCACGACCCCGATCTTATTATTCTTGACGAGCCGACGACGGGACTGGACCCGCAGGGCATGAAAGAAATCCGCGAGATAATTGACCACCTTGCCAAAGAGCGCGGCAAAACCGTCTTCCTTTCGTCCCACATCCTGCCCGAAGTGGAGATGAGCGCGAACAGGATGCTGATTATCAACCGTGGGAAAATTGTGGTTGAGGGCGGCGTACAGGAATTGCTCAACACCGGAAAAATGAGTGTGGATATCCGCACCGACGAGACCGCGCTTGCAACCAATGCTCTACGCAATTCACCCTTTGCCGCTTCGATTATCCGCACCGAAGAAAAACGTGTTGTCCTCTCGCTCGAGCGGTCGGAGATACCTGCCGTTGTGGATCTGCTTGTCGGCGCGGGAGCGGGCATTCAGGCAGTGATACCCACGCGCTCGCTGGAAGAATACTTCCTGAGCATGGTGGCGACAGCAGAATCAAGCACCGGAACACAATCACCTAACCAACGCAAACAACGCTAACCCCCATGCTTTTTACCCTTATCTCGATTGAACTGCTGAAGATATTCCGCAAGTGGCGCACCTATATCAGTATTGTGGCAATAGTGGCGCTTGTGGGGCTGCTGCAAAGCGTGATGCTGCTGCAAGGAAACCAATATGGCGACCTGATGATGCAGGGGCTGAAAACCAACTTTATGATTGAGGGCAACCTGATTAACGGTTACCTGATTTCCTTTATCGTGAAGGGATTGCTTTACGTGCATATTCCGTTTTTGGTCACGCTTGTGGCGGGCGACATACTGGCGGGCGAGGCAACAGGCGGCACAATACGGATGCTGCTGACAAAGCCCATCACGCGCACCCAACTGATTACAGCCAAATATGCAACATCGCTCATTTACACTGCGCTAATTGTGCTGACGCTTGCGCTGACAAGTTACTTTGTCAGTTTGCTGCTTTTTGGCACAGGCGAACTTATGATTCTGAATTCCTCGACGGTGGTTGTGCTGTTGGAGCACGACGTGCCGTGGCGTTTTGGTCTTACCTATCTGTTCATCTTTCTCTCGCTTGCCACGGTTACCACGCTCTCGTTCTTTTTCTCGTCGTTGGTCGAGAACGCATTAGGACCAATCATCAGTACAATGGCGGTGATTATTGTATTCACTGCGCTGTCGTTTTTAGATGTGTCGGCGGTGCGGGCAATCAAACAATACTTTTTTACAACCCACATGGCAGCGTGGCGAGAATTCTTCAACGACCCGCCCGACTGGTCGCTGATTACGCGCTCGGCATCCATTCTGTTCGGGCATTGTGTTGCGCTGTTCGGCATCACGCTCTACCTATTCCGCCGCAAGGACGTGACGACGTAGGGGTGAGAACAATTACGTATCGTACATGTTTCGCTCCATAATAAATGAAACGAATTGCTACTGTTCCATTGTCTTTAGATGAAAAAGGACTATTTTACCCAGAGTAGCTGTTGGTGAAATTCCGGCAGTTCTTTTTCATAATGTCTTGCGGAGATTGTGATGAAAGTTCAATCCGTCAGTATCCGGTGTCTTTTCCTTTTTCTGATTGTTTTGCCATGTGCTGTATCTATCGCGCAACCGCTGCTATGGAAAAAGCAGTTGCCGTACGATGCAGTGTACTTTGACGCTACTCCAAACGGTGAATACTGTGCAATCGGATTCGATAGCAGTATTATTGTGTTTGATGGAAATACAGGTGCGGTGTATGCAACTGCAAAAGCTCCGGTGAAAGTGTTCGGGCTTACACTCTACTCGGGCAACAGAGGGCTGTATTTCGCAAGCGTTAGCGGGGATTATTACAGTTGGAATTTCCGTGATACGGTTGAAAAAATCTATAACGGAAACTACCTTATTCGAAATATGGCGTGCTTCTCGTCGTACCGGGGAAGATTTCTTGAGGGCATCTCACGCAACAGGAAATCCTCATTCAGTAGCGGCATTACCTACACGACATCACAAACATCGGTGAAGTGTTTCGCATGGGGATTTTTTTACAACGGTTTGACGAAGGAGAACAAAACGCTTGATTACGAACCGTATTTCATGAGCGACGACGGGCGGTGTGCCTTCGGATATGTGTATTCACAAGAGCAATACTTCAACCAAGGTGGCGGATTGACCACACCGGTCAGTTATACTTTTATGCAAACACCGTATTACCGTTGCGGTGTGCCGGACTCGTTTAGTCCGATTGCAATGTATGACAGTGTTCGGTACGTGCAAACGCACAGCGGGATATATGATGTGAAACTGCAACGGCATGTGAAGTCCCTTCCGAGCGGTGGTCTGGTCAATCAACGCTATATCCTGACGATGAAAAACAGCAAGCCGGTTTTACACGATATTGTTACGGCGGCGGAACTGCCTGTCCTCGATTCTATTCTTCGCAGCGTTACAGTAAAGCAATGCTTCCTTTCCTATGAATCACAAGCGTTGTTTATTATCTATGCTGATACAATCGCAAAGTATAATCTTGCATCGCTGGTTGCAGCACTTCCGCCCATGAAATACACAGCATCGCCCGTACTGCCTGACACTGTTACCGCAGGCGACACCATCAGTTTTGATGCACGTGCATTTCCTGAAACAGGATCGAGATACACATGGGATTTTGGTGACGGCAGCGATGTAATAACCACCGACACAGGCAGGTATATGTATCGCCGGGCTGGCACATATACCATCACGATGAACGCAGTCAGCGAACCGATGAATCAACACGCCCGTGTTGAGAAATCCATCGTTGTTCTGCCGATGGCTGCTCTGCAAATAAGCATTGTTACCGACAGGCAAACCGTGCAGCCGAATGTTCCTGTTTCATTCACTGCATCGGTCACACCCAAGCGCTACACACAGTATGAATGGGACTTTGGTGACGGTCTGCAAAGCACAGTCATAGCTCCCTCGCACACATACAGCAAGCCCGGTTCGTATACCGTTACCTTGCGCGTCCTCCGGACATTGGACGGCACGCAGGCGCAGCAATCCATAACAGTTCTTGTTACAGGAGGAATACGGCTCAAAGTATGGTCGGACGTTATTGACAACGGACCGATTCGGTCACTGTCGTTTTCGCCTGACGGCGCGAAACTTTTGATAACGCCGCAGGCAACACGGATACAGGAACGCAACGCCCTGACAGGCAATCAGCTCTCAACACTGCGTATTGAAGGCGATTCTGTTATCACTAATCTATTCTCCTACTACAAACCCGACAGCGACTCGGTGTATTACTGCGGGTACATACTGACCGACAAAACACAAATAAATGTGTTTCTCCTTGCATCCACACTTCTGCCCGGCAGTCAGCCGGCACAGGTATCGCGTACACTGTACTGCCCAAGTGCGTACTATCCGTTTGATAACTCAAGGGACAAATATGTTTCGTGGCGACTCAGATCATCCAATATTCATCGCATCACCGCAACGTATGATAATACTTCGCCGGATGGAGTAACGGGTTTTTCAACCCATGCCACAAGCAGATATGATTGCGAAGAATCCGGTCCGCAACCCTCCACATTCACTGTGAACAATTCCTGTTTCGGCGGCAGGGTGCATACGATTGGTAGCACTGCTCTTAACTGGAATATCAGTTGCGGAATATCTATGGGAATGTCTCGCATCCCTGACGCAATAAGATCCAATGTTCCCTTCGGCATTATATACGCCGTGCGGACTCTATCGAACAACAGGTATGCGTGGAGCATTAGCGGTACGAACAGTATAGCCCCGAAGTACATTGTCATTACTGATAAGAAGTGCAAGGAGCTTAAACGGTTCGAGGATTCAACGTATGCAATTGCTGTGACGGCAAATGGCAACCGCCTGATAACGCGGACAGGTGTGTGGGATATTGAGCAAGGAACACGTGTACAGAACCTTTACCTTCCTTCTTCATCGTGGTACGAGGTTTTTCCCGACGGTGTGCATATTGCAATACGGACAGAACAAACGGTAAAAGTGATGAATCTTCATACCGGCGAGCGGCTCTATGAAAGCGATTCGTTGTATGTTCCAATTGCAGCATCTGCTTTGAGCAAGAATGGCAGATACCTTGCTATCGGCGCAACGAATGGTTCTGTGATTGTTCTGAATATGGATTCGATATTGGGAATCGAAGAGGATTCGCTGCACCAAACCACTCCACCCGAAAGCAACGCCGTCATATATCCCAATCCCACATCGGGCGGGGTCACTCTTGCGTTCCGCAATCCATATAGCGGCGATGTTCTTGTGCATGATATTCTTGGCAACGAGGTGTACCGCACATCTGTCCATAGCCAGCAATCGGTGTTCATTAATGTGCCTGAATGCAGTATCGGAGCGTACTCCATCAGCGCAGGTGTGTTCCGGGGATTCTTTCTCAAGCAGTAGCTGCTCATGCACAGGCAGGCAGTATAGATGTTTGATTACCCCCCCCGTGGCACGGCACTTGCACTACGCATAGCGGATGTACTGCCATACTCACGGACGACAATGAACACAACGCTGACGGCGCACCGGAAACTGAAAAAGGTGCAGATTATCAAAATGGAAGATGCCGCTTCCGTGCATAGCCATGTCTTTGATGATTTTTCCGCACCGCATTTCCACGATGCCGACCCGCCGGACGAACATGCCATGCACGAGGAAACCGCAGAAACGCTCACTGCCGAACAGGAAATGATACCGCTCGAAGATGCCGAACTGCAAGTGCAGGAATCCTACGATCGCGGTTTTGCCGACGGGCAGCAAGTAACAAGCGCATTGCTCGATACCGAAATGAACACCATGCGCGAATGGATGAAAAACCTTGATACCGCAATGATTGATCTGCGCGAGCAGTTCGCACAGCAGATTGACGAAATGGAGAAGGCGGCAATCCGTATCGCTATGACGGCGGTGGAGCATATCCTTGCCCGCGAACTGAGCGACAACTCCCACGTTGCCGTCGAGCAAGTGCGAAAAGCATTGGCAACGCTCCACGGCGTGCGCGATGTCACCGTCCGCGTCCATCCCGACAGCGTAACCGCGCTTACCGATGCAAAAAATTCGTTGATGAGCGGCTCGCCCTCGGTGCAGCACATCCATATCACCGGCGACTTCGCCGTCGAGCCGGGCGGCTGCCTTTTAGAAACCGCCATCGGCACCGTAGATGCACAGCTCAGCACACAGCTTGCCCATATCCGCGCAGCCATGGAAGAAGCCGTGCGCCTGCAATCCAACGAGGACTAAACCGCACACAACACTATGCTTGCAACACTTCACAGCAGAATAGCACCGGCGATCCACGCCACACGCCCGCTCGAACTCTTCGGGCGCATTGCCCAAGTTGTGGGCTTGGTTATCGAAAGCGAGGGTCCGCAAGTACCCATTGGCGAAGTTCTTCGCATCCGCAACCGTAGCGGCGAATTCATCGGCTCGTGCGAGGTGGTGGGCTTCCGCGACAACCGCATCCTTTCGATGGTATTGGGCGAAACCACCGACCTGATGCCGGGTATGGAACTCGTAGCAACACACAAACCCATGAGTGTGGGTGTTGGGAATTTTCTGCTTGGGCGCGTGCTCGACGGTCTCGGCAATCCGATTGACGGTAAAGGCGGGTTCGGCATAAGCGAATACCGCAGTATCTACGCGCAGCCGCCCAACCCGCTGCTTCGCAAACGTATCAGCGAGCCAATTACCACCGGCATCCGCGCACTCGACGGCGTGATGACCATTGGCAAAGGTCAGCGCATCGGGATTTTTGCAGGGTCGGGCGTGGGCAAATCCACAACGCTTGGGATGATTGCCCGCAACACCACCGCCGACATCAACGTGATTGCACTCATCGGCGAGCGGGGACGCGAAGTGCGCGAGTTTATCGAAAAGGACTTGGGCGAAGAAGGATTGCAGCGAAGCATTGTTGTCTGCGCCACAAGCGACCAGCCCGCACTGCTCCGCCTGAAAGCCGCACTCACCGCCACCACGATTGCCGAATACTTCCGCGACCAAGGGTTCGACGTAATGCTGATGATGGACTCCGTCACACGCCTTGCCATGGCTCAGCGGGAAGTGGGTCTTGCCGTCGGCGAACCGCCAACGGCAAAAGGATACACACCCTCGGTCTTTGCACTGATGCACAAAACCATGGAACGCTCCGGCACCTCCGATATTGGCACTATCACCGCGCTCTACACCGTGCTCGTTGAGGGCGACGACATGAACGAACCCATTGCCGATGCCGCACGCGGTATCTTGGACGGACACGTTGTACTCTCGCGCAAACTTGGTGCACAGGGGCATTATCCCGCCATTGACGTATTGCAAAGTTTAAGCCGCGTCATGGGCGATATCACCACCAAAGAACACCGCGCCGCCGCAAGCCAGATGAAAGAACTCATGGCACTCTACAACGATGCCGAAGACCTTATCAACGTAGGGGCATACCAACCGGGTGCAAACCCGCGTCTCGACCGCGCCGTCCGCATGAACGACCAGATACGCTCCTACCTGCGCCAATCCACCGACGAATCCCTCTCATACAGCGATTCCATCAGCCGCCTGATGGCAATGATGCAGTAACCTGTGAACAAAAAAAGGTCAGGAATGACTGTGCATTCCCGACCTTGACTTCTACCTTGATTCTCTCTTAGTTCGAGAGCCGTTCCGCGTTCAGTTACCAGATATATACGCCAACGCCAACATTCAATCCGATAACCGTCCCGCCGTCAATTTTCGTAAAGCCCAATGCGCCAAGTGCCGCAACATTTCTTGCAAGAACATACGCCAATCCAACCTCGCCGCCGAAACTTGTTGAACTGTTTCCACCACCGGAACGAAGATTAAGATTTGCGCCGACAAACGGCGATAGAACCGGTCGCCCTTCGGTGAAAAAGTATCGTACATAAGGTCCGATAGTTGTTGTTGAGCCACTACTCGATACTGTTTGTCCGGCGACTTCCGTTGAAGTGCTTGTATTAACAAAATTCAACCCTAATCCTACTTCAAGATTCTTCGAAAAGAAATATCCGGCATTCGGCGAGAGGTTAAACACTGAAAAAGTCGTGTTTCCCCCGCTGGTAGAATTAAACCCGATGCTTCCCCCAAGGGTAACCACCCCTTTATCAAAAATGTAACTCTGCGCCGAGAGCGACATCGAGCATACAAACAATGCAACGACTGTTGCAAAAACCTTTAGCATACTGCCTCCTTGAAATATGTAAATAAAGCCGCTCATGCGGCGTGAGATGACGTATGAAGTGTACCGAGAACATACGTTTGTTGTTACACAATACAACACCGGACGAAAATTACAAACTATTATCCAACATCAATCATTGTCTGTTTCACAACGGCGCCGCACCACCCGCTTTCACACATTCCTTCCCCTGCCGGAAAGCGCAGTCCGCCTCAGTCCAATCGTTTCTGCCTCACGCTTCCAAAGAAGAGCGCCGTTTATCATCACCATATTCGCACCGCGTATGATAGTTTCGGAGTGTACCCCGTTACGACAACAACTCAAGAATCAATGCCGCATACTCTCTTCACCCCCGGACCCACGCCCGTACCCGATGCAGTTCTGCAAAGCATTGCACTGCCTGTCATCCATCACCGCAGCCCCGAAGCGCAGGCGATTATTAGTGCAGTGAACAGCGGATTGCAAGAACTCTTCCACACACGGAGTGCTGTTCTTGCACTCACGTGTTCCGCCACCGGCGCGGGCGAGGCAATCATCACGTCGTTGCACTCGCATGGCGAGAAGGTGCTTGTGCTGAACAACGGTCGCTTTGCTGCGCGGTGGGGCGCAATGCTGCGGACATTCGGTATGAATGTTACCGAACTCACCGACGAGTGGGGAATGCCCGCCGATACAGGTGCACTTGCCGCACATCTGAAACAGAACACCGGATATGCAACTGTGTGGCTTACTCACAGCGAGACATCCACCGGTGCGCTCTCGAACCTGCGCGAGGTTGCGCGAATTGTCAAGGAATCAAGCGACGCGCTGCTCTGTGTGGATGGCGTGAGCAGCGTAGCCGTCCACGAGATTCGTATGGATGAATGGGGGATTGACGCACTCTTCACCGGCTCGCAAAAAGGATTGATGTTGCCGCCCGGATTGGCATTTGTTGCGCTGAGTACTTCCGCGCAGCGGCGCATGGCAACTGCCGACCTTCCGTCGTATTACTTCGACCTCCGCCGTGCATATCAATCGGCGGCAGCGAACACCACACCATGGACTCCGGCAATCACCTTGCTGCGCGGAGCGGTAACGGCAATACACATGATTCGGACAGAAGGTATAGAAAACGTTTGGTTGCGTCATGCGAACAATGCTGCGTATTTGCGGAAGCGGCTCACCGATGCGGGATACTCGCTCTTCTCCTCATCTCGCCGATTCGCTCACCGCCGTCTGCATTCCCGACGGACGCACCACACTTGCCGCCGACCTTCTTACACAATACGGCATCCGTGTGGGCAGCGGACAGGAACACCTTCGCGGTCGCATCATCCGCATCGGTCACTTAGGCAACTACACACAGTCCGACATGGAATTTATTGCCGATGCAATGGGTGACATCCGGTAACGAACACAAGGACACACATCGTCACCATACACAATTCACATCGTCACCATACTATTATCATTCGCCAACATTACGGTAATTGTTCGGTAACAGTTCGGAAACAATGAAGTAATCCGCACGCACGAACTTCGCAGACAAGAAAAACTCATTGCTGGACGGCGGCTGAATGCCGTGTGCAGCCCGATGTCTCACCAACGCTTGTCTTATGAAGCATTCCGTACTTCGTCGTACACTCCTTATCACTCTCATCCTTTGCGGTGCATTGCAACTAACCGCACAGCAACAAGGCAGGGTTATGCAATTTCTCGGACGGTTCTCGACCAACGCCTATAATCAAGGCAGTGCCGAGACAGTCGCCTACGACCCCGCAACACAGCGGCTCTTCCTGACTGGTGCGCTGAACTCGCGTCTTACCGCACTTGATATTCGCAACCCCGCCGCACCCATCCGTCTTTTCGAGATTGCCCTTGCCCAATATGGCGGTGTTGTCAATTCCGTTGCCTCACGCAATGGTATTGTTGCCGTTGCTTTGGAAGACGCCGTTCCGCAAAATCCCGGAAAGGTTGTCTTCTTCAATACCGACGGAACATACCTGAACATGGTAACTGTCGGTGCGTTGCCCGATATGATTTGTTTCAGTCCCGACGGCACACGGGTTCTTACCGCCAACGAAGGCGAGCCAAGCACGGATTATCTGAACGACCCCGAAGGCAGCGTGAGCATCATCTCGCTTGCAAACGGTGTTGCCAATGCAACCGTTCGCACAGCAACCTTTACGCAGTTCAATACGCAACGCGATTCGTTGATTGCGCTTGGCGTGCGTATTACCGGTGCGAACAACCCGACGGTGGCGCAAGACCTTGAGCCGGAATACATCGCCTTTGGCAACAACGGGGCAACGGCATACGTTACCTTGCAGGAAGCCAATGCTGTGGCGGTGCTTGATGTGAACAATGCCACGTTCACAGAAATCCAGCCGCTCGGCATGAAGGATTATCGCCGTGGATTGCCGCGAGTGCAGACATTCCCTTTCAACCAACGCCCACTTCTTGGAACAACCACCGCAGGTCAGCAGATTTTTCTCGGCGGATTTTCGGGTCTTGCCTACGAAGGTGTTGCTGCCAACGGCAACTGGCGTTTCATTACCGTAACCGATCGCGGACCGAATGCCGCGCCGACAACAATCAACGGCGTTCCAACACGCCCGTTTGCATTGCCCGCGTTTCAACCGCGCTGCATCCGTTTTGAACTCAATCCGCAAACAGGCGTATCAACAATCACACAAACCATCCTGCTTACACGCAATGGCGGAACAACGCCGCTGACAGGATTACCCAACCTGCAAGCAAGCACTGCGAACCTTGCGTACACCGACGAGATTCCTGTGAACCCCGACGGTACGCGCCTTGCAAACGACCCCTTCGGCGGGGACTTGGAAGGTATTGCCGTTGCCGCAAACGGCGAACTTTGGATGTGTGACGAGTACCGTCCGGCTATCTACCGATTCTCGCCCACAGGCGATATGGTGCGCCGCTACATTCCCCAAGGCACAGCCGCGTCGGTCAATGCAGCACCGGGAGCATTCGGTATGGAAGCACTGCCAAGTGTGTATGCATCGCGCCGCCCGAACCGCGGCTTCGAGGCAATCGCCATTGAAGGCACAAAGGTCTATGCGTTTATTCAATCGCCGCTCGACAATCCTAACAACGGAAGCAACTCGACATCGAAGGCATCGAGCATCATTCGGATTGTTGAGTTCGATATCCCAACCGAAACCGTGACGGGCGAATACCTGATGCCGCTCTACGAAGCGCGCAGCGCGGACGAACTCTCGAAGGTGGATAAAATCGGTGATGCCGTATCGCTTGGCAACCGCCGTTTCATGGTGGTGGTGCGTGATTCGCGCACAGGCACTTCCGCAAAGAAACTTGTGTTCGAGGTGGACCTTGCAACCGCTACAAACCTCATCACGAATCCGCCGCAATTAGGCGTTGGTGCAACACCCGAAAACCTCGGCTTTGTTGCACTTGCCCAACGTGGTGTGCGCTGTGCATACGTCCGACGTGTGTGCAACCTTGCATCGCTTGGCTACGGCGTGGATAAAGTGGAAGGTCTTGCATTGATAAATCCGAATACGTTTGTCGCTATCAATGATAATGACTTTGGCATGATGGACGCGCCGCTGCCGATGAACGGGACAGTGCGCCTTGCAAGCGACGGCGGTCCGATATCCGTTGCCGTGCTTCGCTTCGATCAGCCCAATGCGATTGACGTAAGCGACCGCGACGGTGCTGGCAATACTGCATCAATCAACTTCAAGAATTTTAACGTGCCTGTATTCGGATTATTCCAGCCCGATGCAATCGCCACCTATCAAGCCGGAGGTCAGACGTTTTATGTTACCGCCAACGAAGGCGATGTGCGCGAGTACGGCTCGTTCCTTGAAACACGCCGCGTGAATGATGCAACGTTATTACTCGACCCGACCGTGTTTCCCGCTTCGGCAAATGTCCGCGCCGATAATCAACTCGGACGCATCAATGTGTTCCGAACCACCGGTGATATTGACGGCGACGGCGACTTGGACGAGATTCACACACAAGGCGGACGTTCCTTTACAATATGGTCGTCGTCGGGTACATTGGTCTATGACAGCGGCGAGGATTTCGACCGCATCACATCGCAGCTCTTTCCCGCCAACTTCAATTGCTCGAACACGAATAACACATTCGACAACCGCAGTACAAGCAAAGGCACCGAACCGGAAGGTATTGCCATTTCAACAATCGGCGACAGCACATACGCATTCATCTGTCTTGAGCGTATCGGCGGTGTGATGATGTATAATATCACCAACCCCTTTGCACCGCGCTTTGTTGATTATCTGAACTCGCGCAACTTCGCGCAAACACCCGCACTGAATGCAGGCGGCGACTTAGGTCCCGAAGTTGTGATGGTTATACCGGCGGCGCAAAGCCCGAACGGTCAGCACTTGATTGTCTGCGCCAACGAAATCAGCGGTACTGTCTCGCTCTACGGTATCCAGAATACCGCAATTACCGAGCAGCCGCAAACACAGTCGGTATGCGCGGGCGAGACCGTGACGCTTCGTACCGTTGCCACCGGACCGAGCTTGACCTACCAATGGTTGAAAGACGGTCAGCCGATGATCAATCAAACGCAAAACACACTCACACTCGAAAGTGTGGGTTCGCAATCCACGGGAATTTTTGAATGTATCATCACGCCCGCCGCCGGAACTGCACAGCCGTTGCGTACACGCACTGCACTTGTTGCCGTTCTGCCGCAATCGCAAATAACAAGCGAGCCGCAAAACAGGGTTGCCACAGTCGGCTCAACAATCACCCTCGCTACGGAAACCAATGTGACTGACAACTCGCTCCGTTACCAATGGTTTCGCGGATTCAGCGCATTGCAGGACGGCGGCAGAATAAGCGGTTCGCGCTCGGCGGAACTTCGCATGACGAATCTGCAACAATCGGATGCAGGCAACAACTACTACTGTCAGATAACAAGCCGTTGCGGAATTATCAGCACACGCCGCGTGACGGTTGATGTTGCCGCAATCACCATCCGCTCTACCGCACAAGCTGTGCGGGTATGCGAATCATCGCCCGCAGTGCTGCGCGTTGATGCACAGGCAACAGTTCAATCGGCGGTGCTTGAATACGAGTGGCGCAAAGGAACAACCGTGATTCCGCAGCAAACATCGTCGTCGTTATCGCTCCCATCGGTACGCGCAGCCGACACCGGCTCATACTTTGTTCGCATCACGCTTGCGGGAACATCATCATCGGTGATGTATGGTCCGATTCCCGTACAGTTTGCCGCGCCAACGTCAATCGAGCAACAGCCGCAAGCGGGAATACTTTGCACCGGTACGCAAAGCACACTTCGCGTAGAAGCGCGTGGTGAATCACTCCGCTACCAATGGCAGCGCGACGGTACTGATGTTCCGGGCGCAACGCAATCACAGGCAACGCTTACCGAAGCGGGACGGTACACCGTAACAGTGACAGGAACGTGTGGCGCTCAGACATCGAATGCAGCCGTTCTTACACTCCGCCGCCCGCCTGTTATCCGCGAGCAACCGCGCGAAGTTGTATCGCTGACCGAAGGCAAAGAACTTGTCATCAGCGTTGGTGTTGAAGGCGATGATGTGGAATACCAATGGTTCAAGAATGGCGTGGCGGTGCAAGGCGCAACATCGAATGTCTTTCGCAGTGCGGCATCAATGGAAGCACGCGGTCGCTACCGCTGCCGCATCAGCAACCAATGCGGCACAATCAACTCGTCGGAATCGTCGGTGGATGTGATTACATCGGTCGCTATCGAGGAGTCGGGATTACGTATCGGCTCTGCATCGCCAAACCCTGCCTCGACTGCAACAGTCATATCCCTGACAAGCGACAGCGAGCGGATGGTAACGATGACGGTGTATGACAACCTTGGCAGGGTTGTTCTCAGGCGCGAAGTACTATGCAACACTGGTGTGAATGATGTTCGAATAACAACATCGGGCGAACTCTTCACAACAGGTGCATACACGGCGGTATTCGGTATTGGCGCAGCGCACCACTCCGTACCGTTTGCCGTCGTCCGATAAACGCAGTTCTTTTCGTATAACATGAAGCCCGTGGCAATGATGCTGCGGGCTTTTTTTTGCGCCGTGCGAATCATCACACAGCCGTAACACTGCGCTCATACTCGGCTAATATGCGGTGGATAGTTTGCACCGTTGTTTAACGTATGTGCTTTGAAACCGATGAATGCCTTGCAACCCGCTCCGCCCACCAAACCGTTTGATCATTTCCGTGATGTGTCTGCGCGTATTCCCGCACTTGCACAGCGCGCAATCGCCTTGCCCGGACTGAACGCATTATACGCCGCCATCCGCGAGTCGCGCACAACGGAATCATTTGCGACCGACATGCTGCGCGTGATGAATGTACGCTGCGAGACCGACCGCCACGAAACGGTGAAAATCCCGCGCACTGGCGCATGTGTGGTCATGGCAAACCATCCCTTCGGCGGTATTGAAGGCATTGCGTTGCTGCATGTGTTGCAATCGCTCCGCCCCGATGTAAAAGTGCTTGCCAACGCGATGCTTGCCGCTGTGGACGAACTGCGTGAGGATATGATTTTCGTCAATCCGTTTCAATCGTCGGGTTCGCTTCGTGAGAACTTGAGTGGTATCCGCGAGAGTTGCCAGTGGCTTTCGGACGGGGGAATGCTTGTCGTTTTTCCGGCGGGCGAAGTTGCATCATTCACGCTTACAACAATGCGTAGCGAAGAAGCGCCGTGGAGCGATACAATCGCACGTATTGCGCGGAGAAGCGGTGCATCGGTTGTACCATGTTTTATCCACGGCTCGAACTCGGTGCTGTTCCATGCCCTTGGTTGCCTGCATCCGCGCTTCCGCACGGCAATGCTTATCCGTGAACTGCTGAACAAGAAGAATACAACAGTTTCGATACGGTTTGCCGAGCCACTCTCGCCGGCAAAAGTACGGTCGTTGCCAACCGATGCCGATGTGACCGCCCTTGCACGATCGCGCTCATTGCTGATGAAGCACAAACATCAAGAAGAGCGTGTGGACACAGTGTTGCAATTCAATCATACCCGCATTGCCGAGCACGTTCCCTCACGGCTTCTCTGCGAGGATGTCGCCGCGCTCGACAGTTCTCAAATTCTTGTCACCCACGGTTCGTATTCCGTCATCTGCGCCACTGCTTCCGAGATACCAAACCTCATGCGCGAGATATACCGTTTGCGCGAACTCACGTTCCGCTATGCGGGCGAAGGCAGCGGCAACGAGCAGGACACCGACGAGTTCGATGCCACCTACAAACACCTTATCGTATGGAACACGGCGACATCGGAAGTTGTGGGCGCGTACAGAATAGGTTGCACCGACGCTCTGACCAAACAAGCGGGAAATGCAGGTGTGTACACGAGTACGCTCTTCGCATTCAAGAAAGGATTTTTTACAAAAGGAAGCCCGTACCTTGAGTTAGGCAGGGCGTTCATACGGATTGAATATCAACGGCAGTTCGCACCGCTCTTTTTATTATGGAAAGGCATCGGCGAGTTCCTTGTTCGCCATCCGCAATACCGCTATCTGTTTGGCACTGTCAGCATCAGCAATTCGTATTCGCTGCCATCGAAACGCCTGCTTGTGGCATCACTGATGGAGCATCATTTCAATGCTGCCGCCGCATCGCAGGTTACGCCCCGCACACCGCTTCCTTCCTCGCTATTTTCTAATTGGGACGGACTTCTGAATAGCGGCACGGTACTGCCTGTTGCCGAACTCTCGGATATTATCAGCCATTTGGAACACGACGACACGGGCGTGCCTGTTCTGCTCCGGCAATACCTTCACCTTGGGGGCGAGGTCATCGGCTTCAATGTGGACAGGAAGTTTTCTAATGTGATTGACGCGCTTGTGGTTGTGGACATGAAACGCACCCAACGCACCATCCTTGAAAAATACATGTCGCCCGAAGGGGTCGAACGTTATTACATGGAAACTGAAGCGGGGTGATTACGCACCGTAGTTTATCTCGCTCGAATCGCCAACGTTCAACCGCTTGAAGTGTCCGCGCACCACGGCATTATTGCCGATGATGGAATCCTCGAGCAGTGACCCAGTCACAGTTGCGCCGTCGCTGACGATGCTGTTGCGGATTTGCGCGTCGCGTACTGTTGCGCCTGCCGCCACTGTGGCATACGGACCGATGACCGAGCGTTCAATCGTTGCATTCTCGGCAATGAAGACGGGCGGGATGATGACCGTTCCCTCGCGGACGGGCGGGGAAGTCATGCGTTCAAGCAAATACTTGTTTGTGTCGAGCATAGTTTCGGGTTTGCCACAGTCGTACCATCCGTCCACGGGAAAGGTGGTGAATTTCTCGCCGCGTTCCACCATCATTTGCAAGGCATCGGTGAGTTGGTATTCGTTGCGTGTGCGGATGTTTCCCTCTACGATTTCATCAAGGCATTGCTTCAGCAGCGCGCTATTCACTATGTGGTAGAGTCCGACAATCGCCAGATGGGATGTGGGTACGTCGGGTTTTTCAATCAGGCGCGTTACGAATCCTTTGCTCAGTTCCACCACTCCGAAGCGTCGCGGGTCTTCCACTTCTTTCACGCCAAGCGTATTGAATTTCGAACCGATGGCAAGCGCGAGATCAACATCGAAGATCGTATCGCCCAGAATGATAAAGACCGGCTCGCTGCCGTATGTTTCGCGCGCACACCAGATGGAATGCCCGAGTCCGAGCGGCGTTTCCTGATGCACAAACGTCACATCCATATCGTAGTTCTTCGTTACGTACTCTTGCACCAAATCCGCCATATAGCCAACAATGATTGTGGCTTGGGTTATGCCTTGCAGCAAGAGCGTATCAAGGATATGTCCGAGAATCGGCTTGCCCGCCACATTGAGTAGCACTTTGGGCAGGGAGTATGTATGCGGACGGAGACGTGTTCCATAACCGGCAACAGGAATGATAGCGCGCATAGGATGAGTATTCAGAGTTGGTGAATGCAGGGATGTCGTGTTGTTTGTTTGCTGCACATGCTTGTGCGATTTCCCGCGAAAATACACGTCCTCTCAGGTTGTTTGACGAGAGTTTCTTTCTACAGTCGGTGGAAGAGCGGCATTCTGCCCGCACCGCCGCCTTAACCGTGCTATGAATCACAATTCCGTTTCGGCATAGGTTCAAGAGCCGCAGGCACAACGCCGATACTTCAACAAACTATGTCCGACACCTCCGTCATATCGCGCATTATCCGGTTCACAGCCGAAAGCCCAACTTCAGCAACGCCTGCCGCCGCTGCATCGCATCCGTTTGCCGATTCGCCTGTTGCTGCATCGGGATTTGCCAAACAATCGTACATGCGCGCCATCGAATCGGGCAATGCCGCCACAGCATTAGGGGCGGCGATACTCTTGGACGGTTTGGCGGATAACGGCACAAGCACCAACAGCGCGGCATACTTAGAAGGTGCGCTTGCCCTTGCAGGCAATGATACGCCCGCCACACTGATTGCCGAAGCAGCACTCTTGCTTTGCACGCATGAATACCGCCGTGAACAGTATCACCATGCACGAACGCTTGCTTCCCTTGCCGAAGAACATGCCGGTACCACAAACGATGTCGTATTGCAAGCAGGTGCAAGTGCATGGAAAGCACGTATCCTGTTAGCCGAACGCGATACCGCATCCGCACTCGACAGTTCCCACCGCGCCCACTCGCTGCTTGCCGAAAAAGCCCGCACAACCGGCAACGAGATTTATGAACACGCCGCAGTGGAAGTCACGATTCTGACGGGCATGATTTACCAACAGATGGGCGAATACGACTCGGCGCTAACGTACTTGATGGAAGCCGCCGGACTTGCGCGTGCAGCCGATAATCATCTGTGTACCGCCACAGTGTACACACGCATTGCCACCATCCTCTTGGCGCAACAGAACCACACTCAAGCATTAGAGTATTGTTCGCAGGCATTGCACTTTGCCGAAAGCGCACCCACCGCCGAAGCAAAGGTGGAGGCATTGCTTGTTATGACCAAAACGCTGATGTTGATGAAAGAGTACGAACGGCTATTCACCTACGCCCACCGCGCCGCCGCACTGTTGGAACAATCACCGACAGGCGGGAATCACGCCAAGCACAGCACCACTGTCCACCGCACATTGGGGCGGGCGCATTTCGCCGTGCGCTCGTATGCAAAATCGCTCTATCACTTACAGCGGGCAGTGCAGCACCATAGCAAGGGTGATGATTCGCCCGAGCGCGCCGCCCTGTATATTGACATCGCATCCGTCTTCCGCGCACTTCGCCGCTACGACGACGCATCGGTTTATATCCATCACGCCTTATCCATTGCCGACCGCATCGGCAACGCACCGCTTCGCGCCCGTGCCATCCGTTTACTTAGTGCCGTCATCCGCGAACAGAAACTGCCGCTTCCAGTATTACCGGAGAAATAGAGTTCGTCGCTTCATTCTTTACAGCAGTTATTTCGGAATGCCTCCCCCTTACTTCATCACAGCAAATGGAATGGCTTTGTGTATGTGTCGGTTTCGCAGCAGGACGTAGTACATTCCTTGCGCCCATGCAGAGCAATCAACCGCCTGTGTTTCGATACGGTCGAGCATTGCCACCGTTTCGCCGAGAGCATTGACGATGCGTCCCTCCATCGGATGCGATACGTGAACATGCACCTCGCTCGTTGCCGGGTTCGGCGATACCGTTACACTGGTATCCGGTATCGTTGCGTCATCATCAATACTGCTCACGCCAAGTATGGTAACATAACCCAAGCGTTGCATAACAAGTGAGTCAGTACCATTTTGTGGTCGAGCAATAAGCCGTACATCATATATCCCCGCATTCCGATAAACGTGTTCGCCATGAAGCGTTTTTGTTCGAGTTCCATCACCATAGTCCCATTCATAGTCATAATCACCGATTTGATAGGTTGTGTTAGTGAACCTAAGGGTGTCTTTAAGCATTCGTCCCTCCCTATCACCAGTAAAATCAATACCAATTACAAGTGAGGGAAGTTCGGAATATCTAATGAGATAGGAACTATCCGAAGTACATACCAAAAGTAATCTCCCTGAGTTAAGTTTACGCAAGACAGTAACTTTCGTTGGAAATGAAGCTATGGTATCAAAATTTGCACTTTTATGTAAGTCCCAAATAATGAGTTTGTTTGAAGTTG
>JAEUSO010000120.1 GCA_016788605.1 Candidatus Kapaibacterium sp.
ATCAAACAATACACGTACTCGGACGGTAGCACTGAAGACGGCGCGGACAAAGACATCATCATAGCATTGAAGAAAGCGGGAAAAATCCTGAAATCCTCGATGGACTATTTGCACAACTATCCGCACTGCTGGCGCACAGGCAATCCCGTGATGTACTATGCACGCGAGTCGTGGTTTATCAGCTCGCCCAAATACCGCGAAGAGATGATAGCCAACAATGCCACCATCACATGGCAGCCCGAAGAAATCGGCACGGGGCGTTTCGGGAATTGGCTCGACGATGTGAAGGAATGGTCGCTCTCGCGCGACAGGTTTTGGGGTACGCCGCTGCCATTGTGGGTAAGCGAGGACGGTACGGATGTCTTTGCCGTTGGTTCGATTGAGGAACTGATGGACGGGATGATTGAGATGCCGGGCGGTTCGCGCGTTCCGCTTGGCGCAAGCGGTGTCGAGGTTGATTTGCACCGACCGTTTGTAGATGGTATCGTGTTCGAGAAAAACGGCAAAACATACCGCCGCGTGAGCGAAGTGATTGATGTGTGGTTCGATAGCGGCGCGATGCCCTTCGCGCAGTTCCACTACCCGTTCGAGAACAAGTCCCTCTTCGAAAAATCATTCCCCGCCGACTTCATCGCCGAAGGCATTGACCAAACACGAGGATGGTTTTACACACTGCATAATATCGGCACAGCGGTCTTCGGTTCGCCAGCGTACAAAGGCGTTGTGGTGAACGAATTGGTACTTGATAAAAACGGTCAGAAAATGAGCAAGAGCAAGCTCAATACTGTTGATCCATTTGCAATGATGCAGAAATACGGAGCCGATGCCGTGCGCTGGTATTTCACGGCAAGCAACCCGCCGTGGAAACCGACCCGTTTCAACGAAGACGACATAGCCACAACGGTCATCGCCGACCTTTTCCGCTCGCTGACAAACACCTATGCGTTCTTTGCTCTCTATGCAAACATTGATGGATTCACCGGTGAAGAAGCGCAGATTCCCGTAGCAGAGCGTCCCGAAATAGACCGGTGGATTCTCTCGGCGTTGCAATCGCTCCGTAACGAATACTGTGCGAACATGGATGCATACGACATCACCCGTGCAGCACGCGCCGTTCAGGATTATATCCGCAACGATGTATCGAACTGGTATGTGCGCCGCAACCGCCGCCGTTTCTGGAAAGGCGAGAACGATGCCGATAAGATTGCAGCATACCAAACCCTGCGCGAGGTGATGATGAGCGTGCTTCAACTAATGGCTCCCGTTGCGCCGTTCCTTGCCGAAGAACTTTGGCAACGCCTTCGCACTGAAAGCGATGCTGTGTCCATCCACCTGACGGACATACTGCCCGGCGATGCCGGTATGATAGACACCGACCTTGAACGGCGGATGCACACCGCCCAAGTGATTGTGTTTCTTGCACGCAGCTTGCGCGAAAAATCGAAAATCAAAACAAGACAGCCGCTCCGGCGCATCCTTGTTCCCGTGATGAACCCACAAGAGCGACGCGACATTCAGGCGGTTGAAGCAATCATCTGCGAGGAATTGAATGTGAAGGGCATTGAGTACGTGGGCGACGACACAGGTATTGTACGCCGCAGTGCCAAGGCGAACTTTAAGGTGATGGGCAAGAAAGCCGGAAAGGACATGAAGCAGGCGGCGGATATCATCCGCACATTCAGCAACGACGACATACGGACTCTCCAACAAGGTGGAAGCGTACCGCTTACCGTCGGCGAGAATACGTACCTGATTATACTCGATGATGTTGAGCTGCTGAGCGAGGATATTGAAGGATGGCTCGTGGCAAGCGAAGGCGGCACAACCGTTGCCCTCGATACGGAACTCACGCCCGAACTCATTGCCGAAGGAACTGCCCGCGAGTTTGTGAACCGTGTTCAGAATATCCGTAAGTCAAACGGCTTTGATGTTACCGACCGCGTGACGATTACGTACCACACAACCGACGAAGCATTTGCAACCGCACTCGGCACGATGGCGGACTACGTCTGCGCCGAAACGCTCGCGCTCGCGCTTAACCGTTCGCCACAACCAACAGGCGAAGAGCAGGATATCAACGACGTGGCGGTTGGCGTTGCTGTGGAGAAGGTATAACACTACAAAGATTCACTGAATTTTTATACAAAGGCAATCCGTTATTGGGTTGCCTTTTCCATTCTTTGCATAGAGTGTGTTTGTATGTCGTGAAGATTGCCGCAAAATACATCCCGATTATCTATACAAAAACTCATCAATCTAAAGACCTGAAAGTCGTTGATAGAGGTATCTCACCGTTTTGACTGCACCTGTGGTGCTGACGAACGAAAAGAGATTTATATCTTGTGCTTGGGCATAAAAAAGCTATGACTAACCCTTCTCGCGTTTGTGGACAAACCTCCACATTACGTCTATCTGAACACATTTATACCACTTCAATCGGGGAGGTATCGGCTTCTGACACGGATACGGAAGTAGTGTCAGGATTATTGTCGCCGAGACACGCAGAATACGGGAAGAATCACGAGTACTACTGCAATTTGCCGGCGTAGAGTGCATCTGCTATCAATGTGAGAAGATACTCTTCGCATTGATAGCATGTTATGAACTGCATCATATATTCTTTATACAGGTATTTCTGCTCCCCGTTAGATTAGTGCACATTTTTGTTCACTCAATGTGATAAACAGTGAGAACTTTTGATGCTGAGTGTTTGTGTTGTCATGAACCTGCATACGGCTCATTCATACTGTCGGTTTATATCACCATTTTTTCTGGAACTACCAGATTTTTTTGATCTTATTATGATTCTTACCATCATCGGTTCGGGGAATGTGGGCGGCGCACTGGCGCAACGTCTCATCGCCGCCGGACACACTGTTCTTATCGGCGCAAGGTCTCCGCTGAGTGCCAAGTCAATCACACTTGCTGGGCATATCGGCGAAGACCGCTTTACAACTGTCGAGTCCGCGCTTGCACAAAGCGAAGCTGTAATTCTAACCATACCGCCCGACGCTGTGCTGCACCTGATTCCTGCACTGCAAACCGCATCGCATAACGTCGTGATTGATGCGACCAACGCTGTGCGCGTGCGCCCCGAACCATATCCGACGGCGTTTCATGCAGTAAAGGATGCGGGCATTGCGGATGTGGTGAAATGCTTTAATACAACGGGCTTCGAGAACATGATGAATCCCGTCTATCCGGGCGGCGCGCTTGATATGTTCATGGCTGGCGACAGTTCCAAGGCAAAGGCGGTGGCTCATACGCTTGCGCTTGATTGCGGCTTTGGCGACTGTTGGGATTTCGGCGGCGGCGACAAAGTGGAACTCCTCGAAAAATTCGCCCTCGCGTGGATTAACCTTGCCATTATGCAAGGTCACGGACGCGACATCGGTTTTCGTGTAAAGCGCAGATAATAAGATTGCAGATAAATCGCAGCGTAACAAACAACACAGTTCACTTCATTAACCATATAGAACTATGAAACGGGTAACAGGAGTAGGCGGGATATTCTTCAAAAGCGAAAACCCCGACGCACTGAAAGAATGGTATAAAACACATTTGGGACTCAACACCGACCAATACGGAACCACCTTTGAATGGAGGCACGCCGATAATCCCGAACGGAAGGGATTCTTGCAGTGGAGTCCGTTCAAAAGCGACACAACCTACTTCGCGCCATCCACGAAGGACTTTATGATTAACTACCGCGTTGAGAACCTGACCGCGCTTGTAGATCAGCTCCGCGCCGAGGGCGTTACCATCCTCGACGAGATTGCCGAGTTTGAGTACGGCAAATTCGTTCACATCCTTGATGCGGAAGGCAACGCGATTGAATTATGGGAGCCGGCAGATGAGAACTATGACGAGATAGTAGAGGGACGCACAAACTAATACATAACGAAGCACGACAAGACACCTATGGAACACAACCCCGGATTCGATACCGATGCCGCACACCGCTGGTTTGGCGTGGAGTGCAACAACGCGATATTCCCACTGCTTGCCAAGCCCGACCGCACACCCGCCGAAACCGACGAGATGATAGCATGTGCCTATTCAGCACTGCTGCATTGGAGCAGATATAGCGGCGCAACCATAGTGAATATCATCCGCGCCGAGAACATGATTGCGACCGCACTCTGCTATGCCGGACGCACACAGCAAGCACTATATCACGCTCAAAAAAATTACGACCTTCTGATGGCAAACAAAGCCGAAGCCGCCGATTTCGATTTTGCCTACGCGCTTATGGCAATGGCTCGCACACACGCCCTTGCGGGAAACACACACCACGCAAAGGAGTTCTACAACCAATGTGCTGATGCTATCGAACGAATCGCCGACCCCGACGACAAGGCAATCGTCGCACAGGACTTTGCCGCCGGCGAGTGGTATGGCATCGCACCGCAATCACACTAATCGGCTCTAACCTCGATTATCACATATCAAATTATGCAGAGCGGAGTATCTGTGCGTGGAGGGAACGGACGGTTGCTTCGGCGTGGTGCGGATGAACAAGGATGCGGATAATGCCGTCGTCGGCTCCGGAATCAATCACCTGAACGGCAGTATCGCCAAGGAACTCTGCAAGATTGCCACGCATCATTGACCAGACGGGTTGTGCACTGCCGATAACGGTGACGAGTACGATACCTGCATGTGCGCTGATTGCCACGCCCTCGGTTTGCATCAGGTGGATGCCGTTGGTCTTGGGCGGATGGGTTGCCGCAATCCACATACTATCCGGCGCATCGCGGCGCAGTAGGATATGCGTTGCATCGGGAAAGAGTCGCGCAACTATAGTGTCCGCGCTGTTCCGCGTTTCGACCGACGGAAACACAAGGCGGACGGTGCTGATGTCGGTCATCATGGTGACAAGTGCGCGAGCATCAAGATCGGGCAATGCGCTGACCACGGTAGCCCCGCCGTCAGGTTTTTGCAACGAACGGATAACGAGCCGTATCCCCGCACGGCGCAAGGGTTCAATCATGGTCGGGTACAGCAGTTTAACTCCGTTCACTGCTGCGTGGTACGCTTGTGCGTAGCTCATCTGCCGGATGGGTTGTGTACCGGTGATACCTAACTTCGGGTCGGCGGTTTGCACGCCTTCAACATCGGTGTAAATCACCACGTCGTTTGCGCGGAGCAATTCGCCCATCAGCGATGCCGTCAGGTTCGAGCTTTCCTTTCCCATTGTGGTGATGTCGCCGTGCTCGCTTCGCGCCACAAACCCTTGCATAAGAACTATCGGACAGCTTGCAAAGGCAGGGCGCAGAATCCCGTCCACCCGTTGTGCGGTGGCGTTTCGCTGCGGTGTTGCCGCTCCGTGATGTGCGTCGGTAATAATAACATCGGTGGACTCCACGATGCCCGCATCGCATTCATGATCGGCAAGAAACCGGTGCATGATATGCAGCGCAAGGTACTCGCCGTAACTGATGATGTGATCCAACGTGCGCGGGGTGAGTTCGCCCGTGATACGCACGCCGCGAAGCAATCCCGCCACCCGCTGCCGGGTATCCTCAATTAGGAGGGTAACCTGTTCATTGCCGGGCATGAGTTCATCAACTAATGCCGAATGCGTGGCAATCACGGAATCGAGTGTGGCTGCGGCTTCGCTGTCATTTCCGCTTTGCGATTGCTGCGCTGCTTGCTCTAAAAGCCGTGTTGTTGCCGCCAATGCCGAGACAATAACCAATGCTTGCCCGCCCGCCGCCTCGTGGCGGAGTATTTCCGCAATATGCGTGAAATCGCTTGCGCGGCGCAGTACCGCACCGCCGAACTTCAGAATCTTCATTGAACTGCTGTTATGAATTGTGTGTACAATGCGGATGCAACACAATGTTTGCAGCACCCCGCAAGAAATTTACAACGTACCGGCGAATAGAGCGCGGATTGACTGACAAAGTTCACCATAAAGTTGGCGGACAGACGATTCCGCTTGCCTTTTCCGATTTCCTCAAAACCGTGCGAACCGCTATCTTGCCCGCTTGCGGCGGCGCACAGCCCGTTTTTTCCCGACCGTTCTGTTCCACCTCAGTGGCGGCGGCTGGAAATACATACGCCCTCTCTGCGTCTTTGCCGCGCATTCGACTATTATTCTGTTTTATAGACAACACACCATGATTGGTTTCATCAAGAAAATTTTCGGTACAAAACACGACCGCGACGTAAAAGAACTCCGCCCGCTCGTGGATGAGATTAACAACTCATTTGCTGCGCTTGCACCGCTTTCCGACGAAGAGTTGCGCGCAATGTCCTCCGCATTCCGCGAGCGCATCAATGCCTTCAAGCACGACCACATCGCCACCCGCGAGGAACTAAATGCGGAATTACAAAACGCCGATATCACCCACGACGAGCGTCTGGAAATCTATCGCAAATTGGAAGAAAGCGAGAACGCCGAGTTCTCCGGTGTGTCGGATATTCTTGATGAAATCCTGCCCGAGGCATTTGCCGTTGTCAAAGAGGTTGCCCGCCGCCTTACCGAGCGCAAGCACCGCTATTCCGTCACCGGTCACGAACAAACATGGGCGATGGTTCCCTACGATGTGCAACTGATGGGCGGTATCGTTATCCACCAAGGGAAAATCTCGGAAATGGCAACCGGCGAGGGTAAAACACTTGTTGCCGTTGCACCGATGTATTTGAACGCACTCAGCGGATACGGTGTGCATCTTGTTACGGTGAACGATTACCTTGCCCGCCGCGACTGCGAATGGATGAAACCTGTCTTCGACTTCCTGGGCATAACGGTCGGCTGCATTCAATCCAATATGGAGCCGCACGACCGCAAGGAGCAATACGATGCCGACATCACCTACGGCACGAACAACGAGTTCGGGTTCGATTACCTGCGCGACAACATGGTGAATACTCCCGACGACATGGTACAGCGCAAACACTACTTTGCTATTGTGGACGAGGTGGACTCGGTGCTGATTGACGAAGCACGCACTCCGCTTATCATCAGCGGTCCGGTGGGACAATCATCCGATGCAAAGTACGTGGAGATGAATCCCCGCGTGCGCCGCTTGGTGGAAGGGCAAAACCGTTTGGTGAACAGTATCGTTGGCGAAGCCGACACACTCATGAAAACCGGCAAGAAGGAAGACCGCGAAAAAGCCGGCGTGAATTTGCTCCGCGCCTACCGCGCTTTCCCCAAGCACAAGCGGTTGCAAAAACTGCTGCAAGAGCCGGACACCATGAAGCTCATGCGCGAAACGGAACTGGATTACATGCGCGACCAATCGGCGCGGATGCATGAGATTGATGAAGAACTTTTCTACACGATTGACGAAAAGCAACACACGATTGACATCCACGAAAAAGGACGCGAACTGCTTGCCACTGCCAACGAAGATTCCAATATGTTCCTTATTCCCGACATCACCTCCGAGATGAGTGTGATTGAAGGTAATTCCTCAATAAGTCCCGACGAGCGTCAGGTGCAGAAAGACCACCTGATGATGCTCTATGCCGACCGCAGCGACCGCATCCATATTGTCACCCAACTGCTCCGCGCATACTCGCTCTACGAGCGCGATGACGAGTATGTTGTGCAGGATAACAAGGTGAAAATCGTGGATGAATTCACCGGACGGATTTTGGACGGACGGCGCTATTCCGACGGATTGCACCAAGCGATTGAAGCAAAAGAAGGCGTGCAAGTGGAGCGTGATACGCAAACGTATGCAACCGTCACCTTACAGAATTACTTCCGCTTGTACCGCAAGCTGGCGGGCATGACCGGAACAGCCGAAACCGAAGCGGGCGAGTTCTACCAGATTTACAAACTTGATGTTGTGGTTATTCCCACCAACAAGCAAGCGGTGCGGAAAGACATGGACGACCTGATTTACCGCACCAAGCGCGAGAAGTACAACGCCGTGGTCGAGGAAATCCAAAAGGAATTGCTGAACGGACGTGCAATCCTTGTTGGTACGGCAAGCGTCGAGGTGTCGGAAATCCTCAGCAAGATGCTTCGACGAGCCAATATCCCGCACAATGTACTGAACGCTAAGCACCACGAGCGCGAAGCGGAAATCATTACCGAAGCAGGGCGCAAAGGCGCTGTGACGATTGCCACCAACATGGCGGGTCGCGGTACGGATATTAAGCTCGACAGCGATGTGAAAGAGAACGGCGGACTGTGTATTATCGGAACGGAACGCCACGAGGCGCGCCGCATTGACCGGCAGTTGCGCGGTCGTGCGGGACGGCAAGGCGATCCCGGATCGTCGCAATTCTTTATCTCGCTCGAAGACGAACTGATGCGCCTCTTCGGCGGCGAACGCATCACATCTTTCATGCAAACATTCAAGGTTAATCTTGCCGAGGGCGAACCGATTCAAGCGGGCATGGTTACGAAGTCGGTGGAGCGTGCACAGAAGAAAGTGGAAGAGAATAACTTTGGCATACGCAAGCGTCTGCTTGATTACGATAACGTGATGAACCAGCAGCGCGAAGTGGTCTATGACCGCCGCCGCCACGCATTGGGCGGCGAGCGTATGAAGAGCGAGATTTTTGCGTATGTGGAGGAGCTTGCCGGCGAGTGGTACGATGTGCATCAGCCCAACGGCGAACTTGACGACCTCAAGAATCACGTCCGTACCGTGATGCTCTGTGATGTTGCCATTGACGACGGTGAGTTCCGCCGCCTGAGCCGCGAAGAATGTGTGCAGCGTATTGTTGAAGCAGCCGAAGAGTTTTACAACCGTAAGGAAGAGCAACTCGGCAGCGATTTCATGGCGCAGCTCGAACGCTTTGCCATTCTGCAAGCGATTGACGACAAATGGCGTGAGCACCTGCGTGTTATGGACGAATTGAAAGAAGGTATCCACCTGCGTGCCTATGGTCAGAAAGACCCGCTGCTTGAATACAAAGGCGAAGCATTCCGTGTCTTCGAGGAACTCATCAGCGAAATAAGTAAGGAAGCGGTTGAAGCTGCGTTCAAGTATTTCCCTGTGGTGGAGCAACCCCGCGCACAGGTTCAGCCGACGCGCCGCCCCGCACAGCAACCGGCAACAAACGAACTCGGCGTTCCCGTCAATCGCTCGGTTTCTACATCGGTGATGAACTTCTCGCATCCCACAACCACCGACGGTTATTACAGCAACTCGACCTCCGCCGACGATAACGTTGCATATACTCCGCCCGCACGCTCGAAGGTGCAGACCGTGTATCGCGACGAGCCGCGCATCGGTAGAAACGATCCGTGCCCGTGCGGCAGTGGCAAGAAATACAAACAGTGTCACGGCAAGAACTAATACCATACATCAATACCTTGTCTGCACTGTAACATTCCTGCCGCTTGATTCGTCGGAGTGCGCCGGGAAGACGACGCTTGTTCAGCATATAGCGCAGACGACCCGAAAGAATATCCATCGTTGTAGTTTTTTATGAAGACCATTATGAGCCGGTTGTTCAACCGGACATTCAGCCGGACGTTGAGTCGCGGAATTTTTTCTCTTTTTGCCGCACTTGTTGTGTTCGGCGCAGCATGTACCGTAACCGCCTCGGCGCAAGTACTTTCGCCCGGCGAGGAACTGACGCTGCACGTGTCGACCAGCGCGACCCAGTTTTCCGTCGAGATCGCCCGGGTGGGGGTGGAG
>JAEUSO010000121.1 GCA_016788605.1 Candidatus Kapaibacterium sp.
GAGGCGGATGGAACGCCGGATGATATTATCTCGCTTGTTGATCTTGCAAAACTTGCGAAGAAGGCATATCGCAATTTTGAAACAAAAGGTGTGATTACTTCTGTGGTTGATGATGTTGCTATTGCGGCAGGCGAATCGCGTTTGCATCCCATGCCCGCACAGAATCAATGCACAGTGACTTCATCCGCACCGATAAAACGGATTATGGTGTATGATGTGTTGGGTAATGCTGTTCTCAATGCCGATGATTGTGGCTCGGAGCGCGTTCTCCTTTCAACAGCACATCTTGCAAACGGCGCATACTACGTGGTTATTCACCACGTTGGCGGAATGCAATACACACAAACGATGACAATTCTCCGCTAACCTTGACTGAAAAGTGAACATGAAAAAGGGCTGCGGTGTTTTTCCGCAGCCCTTTGTTTTTACGACAGGTACGTTAGACCGGCTTCTTGGGAGCTTCCATCACCGTACCGCATTTCTTGCAAGTGCAATTCTCCGCGTTACCATAGAACCGCTCGAAGATTGGCGGAAGTTGTGCCACGATGTCGGTGACGTACTCGTATTCTTCATAGAGTTTCTCGCCGCAGTTTTCGCAGTACCACAAGAAACCGTCGAGTTCTGTTTTCTCGCGCTTACGTTCGATGACTAATCCCACCGTGTTTGCGCCGCGCTGCGGTGAATGTGGTGTGCGTGGCGGTAGCAGGAACATGTCGCCTTCATTAATATGAATATCCTTCGGCACACCGTCCTCGATAATTTTAACGGTGACATTGCCTTCAATCTGATAAAACAATTCCTCGCCCTCGTTGAAATGGTAATCTTTGCGGGCATTCGGTCCGCCGACGACCATCACCATAAAATCGGTATCATCGTAGATGCACTTATTGCCTACGGGCGGCTTGAGCAAGTGCTTGTTGTCGGTAATCCATTTGTTGAAGTTAAAGGGAGCTGCAATAGGCATCGGATAATCCTTTGTGAATGTGCGGATAAAATGTTCTCGGTCGTTTTATTGAACAACACCGTCCGAAAATAGTAGTTGCCCGAATCAAGTTACAACGAAATGTACGCGGGCGGTGTGATAATTTGCCGCTGATAATGCAACCGACCCTAAACCATATTGCAATAATACAAACAGCATTCCTGGGCGATGCCGCGCTTGCGTTATGGCTTGCGGAAGAGATTCGCACACACTATCCCGGTTCGCATATCACGTTTGTGTGCACTCCTGCCGCCGCACAATTGGTTGAATGTGCCGCATCTGTTAATACCGTCATCCGCTTTGATAAACGCGGAACTGACAAGGGGCTTGCCGGAATCAGGAGGATTGCATCAGTACTGAAAGAGTCGAACGCAGAGTGTGTGGTGGGTCTTCAGCGGAGTGCAAGAACGTCCGTTGTGGCGCGGCTTTCAGGTGCAGCCGTCCGTGCAGGATTCTCAAACGCCGCACTTTCGATGCTCTATACCACGACCTGCGAATGGAAGACAGGAGTCCATGAAGTGGAGCGTAATTCGGTATTATGGGCTGCTGTTTCGGGCAGCGTGTCTGCAATACCTGAATCGGTATCGTTACGCATGCCGCCATTGCCCGAAGAAGTCCGTCGCGCAGTAGTTCCTCACAGCACGGTTGTTCTTGCACCCGGTTCGGTATGGGCTACAAAGCGGTGGTTGGAATCATCATGGATTGAGGCGGCACGATTGCTTCGTAAACAGGGGTGGAATGTTCTGCTGATTGGCGGACGAGAAGATAGCGATCTCTGCTCTCGCATTGCCGATTCATCGGGTGCGATTTCGGTGGCGGGAATGACATCGTTGCCCGAAACTCTCACGCTGCTGCAAGAAAGTTCGTTACTTATTACCAATGATTCCGCACCGACACACCTTGCCGGACTTGCGGGCTGCCGGACGCTTACACTCTACGGCTCTACGTTGCCGTCATTCGGTTTTGCGCCGCGAGGCAAACACGACGGTGTTCTTGAAACACACGGGTTGGAATGCCGACCCTGCGGTTTGCACGGACGCAACGAATGCCCGACGGGAACATTCGATTGCATGACGCGAATCACACCCGATATGGTTGTCTCATCGGCGGGGCAACACATCGCATACTAATCACAATCTACTTACTATGGCACTGAAAATTTATACGAAGACAGGTGATAAAGGAACAACGGGACTCTTTGGCGGGCAGCGCGTACCAAAGCATGACATACGTATCGAAGCGTATGGAACGGTGGATGAGTTGAACTCCGTAATCGGCATTGTGCTGACGCATGAAACGCCCGCCAATCTGCGCGAACATTTGCAGGAACTCAGTGCATTGCTGTTTACCGTCGGCAGCGATTTAGCCACGCCGCTCGACCCGCCTCCGGTGTACGAGATACCGCGTGTGCAAGAGTATCACATCGAATGGTTGGAGTCGTTGATTGATTCGTATGATGCAGAGTTAGAGCCGCTCAAGACATTCATCCTGCCCGGTGGAACACCCGCCGCCGCCGCTTTGCATCTTGCCCGCACTGTGTGCCGCCGCGCCGAGCGTGTGACCACATCGCTTGCCGGGCGCGAGGATATTGGCGATTGCGTTGTGCGCTTCCTGAACAGATGCTCGGATTATCTTTTTACCGCTGCCCGCTATGCAAACCGCAGCGCAGGTATCGAGGACGTTCCGTGGAAGCCGCACAGGTAATATCTGCCGAACAGTTCTGTGCGCTACCGTGCTACTTTTGCAATGTTGGCATCATCTGCATCCCATTCTTATTCAAACGATTCATGCGAACTACACTCATTCTACTTGTCCTTGTGCTGTGCAGCACGACCATGTATGCACAACGCTATGCCTATGAAGACGAAAACACCGCTCTGCAACCCAAAGAGATAATAATGATTGACATTGCCGGCGGACTCTCCACAGCGTCTGGTGATTTTGCAAGTATTGATGCGGGAAATCCGGCTGCGGGATTCAATACAAACGGTCCGTGTATTCAGGCGCGATACACCACATACACCGGAACAAAAGTGGGGTATGTCGCCACGCTGTTTTATCACAATAATCCGATACGTCATACTGAACTTGCCACGGCTTTCAGTGCCCAACTTCCGCCGTCGTCAGGGCAGACACTCAGCGTGGATGCAGCTTCGTGGACGAGTGTCGGTATCAGCGGCGGCATCATGCTGAACATACCGGTAAAGACAACTGTCAATCTGCAACCGCGTCTCTGTTTGGGATATGTCTTCATCACGTCGCCGAAACTTATCACACGAATTGAATCACCCTTAACGGCACCAATGGTGCAAACACAGGACGGTGTGATGAGTACCGCCACCTTGCTCCAGTTAGGCGGGGCGTTCACTGTTGACCTGACAGAGAAGTATTACCTGATTGGCGATGCGGCATATAATTATTCAAACCCTAAGTTCACTAATGTATCTGTTACACGCGGCAGTACCACAACACCTGTTAGTTTCCAAGAAACTGTCACAGTGCTGAATTTCAGCATCGGTGTGGGAATGCGGTTATAGAATATTCCACTATTTAACGAATGCAACTATGAAGTCATATCTGTTCCCTTTCATCATAATTTATACAATGATGATGGTTATTCCTCCTATAATTCTTGCAGCACCCGACGAACATGTTGCTAAAAAAATCGAACTTCGGATAACCGCCGCGCCGCTTATCCCGCTTGGTGATTATGGCAGCAAGAATCCACAACTGACAACAGCCGGTCTTGCCGATGTGGGGTATGCATTCGAGGCGGGAATCACCTACCAAACCAAAAAGAATCTTGTCCTTACACTTGGTGTGTTTGTCCACCATAATCCGGCGAATAACGCGGCTGCTTCCGAGACGGCAACCATTGCCCTTCAGCGACCTGTAACTGTGGAGGCGGGAAGATGGCAGAACTACGGCATCTTGGGCGGGTTTTATGTGCCATTGCGTGTTGGCGAGTCATGGCAACTGCAACCCACAGCCATGATTGGTGCGGCGTATTGCCTGACACCCTACATCACAAGCACCGCGACAGACCCGACTCCAACATATTCTGATTTCACGTTTATGTACCGGTTTGGTGGCGGCTTGTGGTATCAAGCCGACGAGCGAATCTCGTTCGGCGTGCAGGCAATGTACTCCTCGCAGAAACCCACGTTCAAACTTGTAACAAGCAGGTTTCCCGTGTACACCACCCAAGATGTGGCGCAGCCAATCTCTACAATCCAAATCGGATTCGGTGTGGGGATTACGCTCTAAGTCCAAAAATCACGACCGTCGCAGGAACAATCTTTTGAGCGGATGCGTTATTTTGCGTTCAGGAGAACAACAAACATTCACCAATTCAGGATAAGAGTATGTACGGAAATATCAGCGTCACCGACGCACCGAAGGCAGGAGAGCAATACATCGAAGACCCGGTTAAACTTGCAGAGTTTGAAGCAAAGATTGAGCGCGGCGAAAAAATCGAACCCACCGACTGGATGCCCCGCGAATACCGCCGCCAGTTAATCCGCATGATTGAGCAGCACGCGCACTCGGAAATCATCGGTGCATTACCCGAAGGCACATGGATTACACGCGCCCCCGGATTCAAACGTAAAATGGCACTCATGGCAAAAGTGCAAGATGAAATCGGACACGGGCAACTCCTCTACAGTGCAGCCGAAACGCTCGGCAAATCACGCGAAGAAATGCTGAACGACTTACTCAGCGGCAAATCGAAATACTCGAACGTCTTTAACTATCCCGCCGAAACATGGGCGGATACCGCAGTGATTGCGTGGCTTATTGACGCTGCCGCAATCATTAACCAAGTGACCAATGCAAAAGGGTCGTATGCTCCGTACAGCCGCGCATTAGAGCGCATCTGCACCGAAGAGTCGTTCCACTTGAAGTACGGCTACGACAACGTGGTGACGCTTGCCACCGGTACGCCCAAACAGCGCGAAATGGTACAGGCGGCGTTGAACCGCTGGTGGAAACCGATCATGCACTTCTTCGGTCCGCCGGACAAAGCATCGCAGCATACGGCGACACTGATGAAATGGAAAGTGAAGATGGCATCGAACGACGATATGCGCCAGCAATTCTTCGAAAGCTATGTTCCGAAAATATGGGAACTCGGACTGACCGTACCCGACCCGAACCTCCGCAAGAACGACGACGGCGTATGGGAATACAGCGACCCCGATTGGGACGAGTTCAAGCGCGTTATCAATGGCGACGGACCTTGTAACAAGGAGCGTCTCTCGGTACGCAAGTGGGTTGAGGAAAGCGGCGCGTGGGTTCGCAACGCATTGCTCAAGCCCGATGCACGCTACGTGACACCGTTGTCGTAATCATGTGTTCCTGTTACTCTGCGGGTATGTGCTGATACAGTGCATACCCGTTTTTGTTTGTTGGAGTGGTGCTACAGCACGGCAACTGACGGATATGTGCGTCTTGTTGTGAGCGATGTACTTGGCAACCCTGTTGCCACACTCTTTGAAGGGATGGCAAAGCGTGGCAGCCACGAGGCGGTATGGAACGCAACGGCAGTGCCGAGTGGTGTTTATACCTATCAGTTGCACACAGGGAATGGAATCCTGACGCGGCGGATGGTGTTAGTGCGTTAAGCACAGACAACCGGATAACGGGGGGCGGTCTGGCGACCGTCCCCTGTATTCGTATCAATCACAGAATACCAATGAAGACACCACATATTATTCTCACACTATTCCTATTCTTTTGTGCTAGCAATGCACAGGCGCAAGCACCCGTGCTGTGGAGGGAACGCTCAACCGTGCTTTTTCCCAATGATGTCAGAATACCGATACATTATCCTCATACTAACGTAACGAACGGTCTGCCATCGGTAATGAAGCAGGTGATACACATGGATTCCATACCATCGTTCTATCCTACACGGGATTGGGGGTGGAGCATAGATTCAACGGAGCCGCAGATAGAGCGGCGATTCCCTCCGCCGGAAGGACTTCGTGCCTCCGAATGTGCGATGTCGGACGGGTGTATGATCATGTCCTCACGACTAAAAGATTACCCGTACTACGCGGGGTTATGGAAGTCGTGCGACGACGGGCGCACGTGGGAATTCCTGACGAAGGTAAGCGACAGATTTGATTGGAATCCTGATAAGATAGAGGTGGCGCGGAACGGGATGATGTATGTGAATTTCGGAGGCGGATATATATTCCGCTCGTTGGACAAAGGCAGGACGTGGTCGTACCTCTTTTATAGCAAGGATTGGGTAAGTAGTACAGATGTGTCCCTTGATATTGCGCCAATGCCCGAAAGCGACCTGTATGTGAACACAGTTCTACGTCGGTATGATGAACGGGATACAGTGTACGAGTCAGGTGGCAGCGGATTATTCCGCTCAACGAACCACGGTGCAAGCTGGCAGCGGTTGGACACATTGCAGCCGTTTATGAAGCGTGTGAATCCACGATATATCGCAGGTGCGTGGGCTGATGTAGAAGTTGAACACCGGGTACGCAAACTCCACTTTGTGAACGGCAGGGCGTATTTCAATTTTGTACACCGCGAAAGAGGCAGTTATGATCATGATACTGCGATATACAAGACGGTACGGTTTGACGATGCGATGTTACGCGTGAATGCAGACGGGACATTGGATACAATCATTACAGGCGGCGAGTGGTTTCGGAACACGATGACGGATGCGAAGGGGAACTGGTATGCCCATACGTTTTCGATGTACGGCAGGGGTTCGATTTACCCATGGGGCAAGCCGTGGACTGGTTGGGAGGCATTTTCGAGTTCACGCGACAGCGGTAAAACATGGTCTGTGATTTCACCAATGATTAGTATTACCGAGCAGGGCAGTGAAGGGGCGATAATGGACACAGTGAACCCGCAGACCGGCAAGCGGTGTCAGGCATTGAGGTTAAATACTTCGAATGTATTCCGCATGTTACCGAACGGTCGTATCATGGCGGATATATGGACGAGGGTGGAAAACCCAGGTAAAAGGGACAGCATACGCTACGGCTACTACATGTCGGCGTTTCGCGTGCCGTTAGCACCGCAGGTGTTTGCGCTTGAGCGTGGCTGCGGCTTCCACAATGTCACGTTCACCTCGGATACGCTGCGCCGTGTGGAGGTGACAAGCGACGCACCGTGGGAGATAGCGGTGGCGATAGATACTGTAAAGGCAGGCATGAGCAACCGCGTCCGCATCACAAGCCGGATGCCGGGCGAGACGGTGTACTTCCGCATCCGTGCCGAGGGTGTTGGCGGCGTGACTGAATATGTGGACAGCATAGAAGCGCGAACCGAGCCGACATACAGCCGTCATGGCGACACATTGCGTGTTCATGCGGGCGCACGTGCCGCCTACCGCTGGACGCTGAACGGCGAGCCGATACGTATCATCGAGCCGTACCGGACTTGGAAAGTGTATGCGGGTGATGAAATCAAGTCGTGGATCGTGATGAAAGCGGCTGGGGAGTATTGCTGTCAGGTGTATGACACGGCGAACTGTGTGCACGAGCGAGTTGCATGTACGATGTTCGGAACAACAAGCGTGGAACAAGGGGAGAGGAACACGGATATTCATGTTCAGCCGAACCCTGCGATGGAACACATAACCGTTACCGCAAACCATACCGCAATGGTCGAGATATATTCTGCGTTGGGTGAAATGATGTGTGCTGTCAAGAACTATGGGCGAGAGAAGATTGATATTACACCGTTGCCCTCCGGCACATACTATATCCGTTGCACCACGTCACAAGGTGTTGTCGTTAAACCGTTTGTTATTGTGCGGTAGGTTTTTTATTGGTTTTTCTTACACAGGCAGTTGCTTCGCGGCGCCTGCCTGTTGTTGTTTGTGCAGGGGTATTGTTGGAGGCGTGAGGTTGTAGAGACGCGCCGCGGCACGTCTGTACGTGACGGAAGCGGGCTGCGCTTTCCGGCATAGGGACGCAATGGGCGGAGGGAAATGGGTCGGTGCCGTTCAATGGTGCATACCCGTTTTTGCTTTGGGTATGGTGTATTTTACTTCTGTGCGTTTGTTCTGTTCTTGCGGTAACGCAGGACGTTGAGTTGATGGTCGGCGGAGGTTGTTGCAAACGAGTGGGTGTTCGAGCCGTCGCCTTTGGCGCAGAAGTAGATGTAGGTGTTTGTTTCCGGCTCTAACGCGGCTGCAATCGAAGCAACACTTGGTGAGTTAATTGGTCCGGGAGGCAGTCCCGTGTTGCGGTAGGTGTTGTAAGGGCTGTTCACGTCGAGGTCGTTGTAGTAAAGCCGCCGTGCTTCGCCGCCAAGCGCGAACTGCACCGTCGGGTCGGCATCAAGTTTCATTCCTTTGTTCAATCTGTTCTGATACACACCCGCCACCCGTGCACGTTCGTCGGGCTGCGGTGTCTCGGCTTCCACGATGCTTGCAAGCGTCAATACTTCATGCCGTGTTTTCCCCTTGGAACTTGCCTGCGCGGCAAACCGTTCTTGCCAAATCGTGTTCGATGCGTTTACAACTGTTTGAAGAACCGACTCTTCGGGCTGTTTCCAAAAAAACTCGTAGGTATCAGGCATCAGATACCCTTCAAGTGATGTTTGCTGAACGCCGAATGCCCGGCACACGGAGTCATCGGAGGCAAGGCGGATAAACTCCGCCGAATCAATGCCGATATTCTGTCGCAAAATCGAAGCGAAACGCCACAGCGTGATTCCTTCGGGAAAGGTGACGCGAACCGTGAGCGACTGCTTGCCGCTTAACAGCGAGCGATATACATCAAGGTGGTTGTTTTCGGGTGTGAACCGGTATGAACCGGCATAGACCGGACGACCGGACAGCGTAGCCGCAAGCCGGAGTGATAATTGAAACAATGACGGAAAGCGTACAATGCGCGCCGAGCGGATTCGGGCGGAGGCAACCCGCACGGACGAGTTTTGCGGGATGAACACATCCGTTGTTGTAGCAACCGGCAACGGCTGAAGCAGATAGAACACGATTGCCAATCCGCCGCAGAGCAGCATCAGGGCAAGGATGCTAAGCAGAATACGTAGTGGTTTCATAGTTGCAAGTATATGAATCCGCCGCCGTTCCCAAGTATTGTCTTCGTGGATTTATCCGCAGGAATACTGCCAAAATTTAGCCGTAAGGATACACCATGCTGTGTATTTTCGCGGACTGTAACTGAAAAAACAACCGGAATACGCACCAAAATACTCATCATTGTACCACACATAACCACTCTCCGACAGCAATGGAATTACTGAAAAACAGAATCGCTCAAATGCTCCCCGCTGTGCGTGAGCAGCGCACACATCTTCTGAAAGAACAAGGTGAAAATGTTATTGCCAATGTAACCGTTGAGCAAGTTATCGGCGGAATGCGCGGCATTCCCTCCGTTCTTTGCGACACATCGTCGGTTTCGGCAGACGAGGGTCTCCGCATCCGCAACATCCCCATTCTTGAACTCACCGATAAAACACCCGAGGAAATTTTCTTCCTCTTGGTGACAGGTGCGATGCCAACAGACGAAGAACACGCTGAAATGAAGCGTCTGTTCAACGCAAATGCGTCTGTTCCCGATTACGTGATTACCG
>JAEUSO010000122.1 GCA_016788605.1 Candidatus Kapaibacterium sp.
TCAACGTCCACTGCGCGGTTTTCACGAACCGACAGTGCCGTCGTGTTCCTGACTCCGAACGAGCGGTTCACGGCGTGCATACTCAAAGTCACCGATGCTGCCAATAGTGTCGCGTTCGATACGGTGAACGTCATCATGAATGAACTTCCAAGTGCCGATGCAGGAATGGACAACAACCGCGCTTGTGTCGGGCAAGTGATTCTCCTTGGCACTAACAATACTGCATCAGGCGGCACTCCGCCGTATTCCTACGAATGGCGGCAAGTTCCGCAAAATGCCTCGAGCGTTACATCATCAAATCCATCATACACAGCTTCAAACGTCGGCTATACCGATCATTACTTGAAAGTCATTGACGCAAAAGGTTGTGTTGCCTACGATACCATAACGATTACCGTTTCGCAGCCGATTACTGTTGATGTCGGCTCAGCCAAGGAAACATGCCCGCTCACTCCTGTGCAAATCGGATTTTACGGTATGGCAAAGGGAGGTCAAGAACCATATACTTATCGCTGGGATAATATGCCCGGTTTCGGCGGCTCGCAATCCATAGCCAATCCAAATGTTGCGCCTGATGTTACAACAACGTTTGCAGTAACAGTAACCGACCGCAATGGCTGTTCAAACCGTGGAAGTATCACAGTCCGTGTGCGTCCGCGAATGATATTCACGTTTCCGCAGCGCAGATATCGCGTTTGTTCGGGCAAGACCATCGCAATCTCCAGCCCGTCGTTTGTATCAGGTGGCGTTGCACCGTATTCGTACAAATGGACGTACGATTCCGATCAATCGCTCGATGCTGACTCAATACCGAACCCTGTGGCAACGACTGGCGGTTATGGCGAAAAGTTATATGTCGTCACCGTGCGCGATGCACAAGGTTGCATCCGCCGCGATACGGTTTATGTAGATGTCACCGAAGCACCGGCTGCCGTCTTTGGCGGTGATAGTGTGGTTTGTATGGAGCAGGACTTTATTTATGGCGCAAGCGGTCAGAGCAATTACCAATATGATTGGGATATTGAAGGTGGTAACGGCGTTATCAAACGCGGAAGGGGAACGCAAAATATTATCGTAACATGGACAAACGCAGGCAATGCGAAGATTCACCTGACGATAACCGATCTTGTAAGCGGATGCAAAAACACCGGCACGAAAAACATGTATATCAAGCCGCTGCCCGCACCTGTTATCAGCAATCTCGGACGCACAATACTTTGTACGGGGGAAACAACTACGTTGGAATTGTCGCAAAATTATCCGCGCATCGGTTGGTCCACGGGTCAGCAGAACACCCGCAGAATCAGTATTGGAGCGGCAGGAAGTTATTCTGTAATGGTATGGGATACAAATGGCTGTGCAAATAGGTCTGCGCCAATTTCAGTGACTGTAAATCCCGTACCCGACCCGCAAATCGAGGGACCGCTTAAAATTTGCCCTGAGTCACAGATACGGTTGAAGGCAAGCGACGGATTTAAGACATACGCATGGAACAATGGCGAGCGCACACAGACGGTGGTGATTTCCCAGCCCGGAACCTTCACCGTTCAAGTAACCGATGATGCCGATTGTCCGGGTATCTCGAAGCAGCATCAGGTGGTAGATAACCGTATCAGCATTGACCCCACACCCACCGGCACCGCACTCTTGGATAAGGAAACAGAGTTTGATTATCCGGCAGCGGTTGCATCCTACAAAAACACGGATGATGAGCCGCTCACGATAGGTGAACTCACGCTCTACCCGCTTACTGAACTCAGCATTGAGAAAGCGGATATTAGCGGCAGGTCGGTTGATGTGGCGAATATCCGTGGTCAGATTTTGCAGGTTGGCGAACGGTTGAATATCTATCTCAAATTCCGACCGTGGGTTCCCGACACCACCACGTACCGCTTAAACCTTGCTATTATATCCCCGTGCTTTAACACATTCCCGCTCGATATTGAAACATCATCCTACGACCAGCGCATCACATCGTATGCGGCGGTAGGCAACAACGAATCGTATTTCCCCGGAACGGAGGCGCGTATCCCGATGAACATTCGCTTTGCTTCCGAGGTGGATTCAGTCGAAAATGCCACACTCTATGCAACTGTCCGGCTAAATGGTCGGCTCATGGCTCCGCAAGGAGTGACAAAGGGAACGGTTGTACGCCACGACACTCTGCCGGGCATGTGGCACAGGATGGTGATTAAAATGACGGGCGTTACTATCAAGAAAACCACACCAATACAACTTGGTGAAATCTACGGAACAGCTATCGCCACAACGTTCTTCAAAGACAGCGTGTATCTCGAAAAAATCGAATGGGATTCGACGACTGTTGTTAAAGTGCCGCGTGTGCGCCTACGCAATGGAATTCTGAATATCACACCGTATTGTTACCCGCGTGATGTCATCATCCTGCCCGAAGAAAAGACAACAATCCAGATTGCGCCCAACCCTGCGGGCGAACTTGCAAATGTGAATATCAACACTAACATGACCGGTGTGTATAAGATGCAGTTGTACTCCACCGACGGAAAAATTGTCTTTTCGCACAATGCAATTGTGCAACGCGAAAAAAGTGTGATACCGCTTGATGTGTCGCACCTCGCAGGCGGATATTATCCTCTTGTTGTTACCACGCCAACCCATGTTCAAATTCTGAATGTGTTAGTTCAACGCTGACGTAGCGGCAATGATTGCACTGCGGTGGCGTAACAGTGCCGTGCTGCAAGACATATCGTGACTATATTTGTAAGAGCGAGCCACAAGCGGTTCGCTCTTCGTTTTTTCAATGGACTGAACCACCGCGCTTCGGAGCGTTATGCAGCAAAACATACAACGGTACGTATTCTTCGTTTTCATCATTCTTTTGTGCATCGGGCTGTCGCCTTTGCTTCGCGCACAAGTAGCCGACAGTGTGCGGACGCAAACCAAACCCGACCCGTGGTTATACATCGGCGGCTATGCCGGATATAACAACAATATCTTCACCGCCGATTTCAGCAATCTGCCCAACATTCCCAACTGCTGCCCGCAATTCAAGAATGGCACGGGCGGGGGAATCAACATCGGCGTACTTGCCGAACTGCCACTTGTAAAATTCTTACGGCTTGAACTTCGCGCCGGATACACAACATTAGGCGGTCGGCTGTTTAAGTCGGAAACAATCGGTAATACCGGTGCGCCTAATGGCACAAACGTAACAGTGCCTGTTGATGTTCAATACGAACTTTTCTCATCGCTAAACGGCATCGGCATCGAGCCGGTTTTCAATATCCTATTCTTCAACAGGGTGCGAGCCAATGTGGGATTCCGCAGCGCAATCCTGCTGACCAAATCATTCCGTCAGGTCGAGACCATCATTACACCTGATAATGCCGTCTTCGTACCAAATCAATCACGCACACGCAACACAAACGAAGGTGACATACCACAGGCGAATACAGTTCAAAACTCCGCAGTTGTAGGCGTTGGTTTGGATTTTCCCGTCAGCAGCCGCGCAACGATTTCACCCGAACTGCGCTACTATATCCCGCTGAATGACATTGCAAGTGTGAAGTGGAATGTTTCAACATTACAGCTTGGTGCTGCATTCCGCTATGCTCTCTATCCGCCGCCGCCGCCAAAAATCTTCAACGATACGTTAATTCAGCGTGATACAGCGGTCAGGCAGATTGTGGGCGGCTCGCAAGAGGAAATCCGGTTGCTCGACCGGCAAAGTAACACCGATGAGAAACGCGAGTTCGAGGGTAATCAGGAAATGGTGTATCGCAAAACAACGATTAAAGAACAATATCAGCGCGACGTTCCGAAAATTGCGGGCTTGAATGTTCAAGTGAATACATTCGCCCTTGATAAAAGCGGCAGGCAATCACCTGTGGCAAGTTTTATTGTCGAGGAAACAGAGTTTGAAGAAAATTATCCTTTGCTGCCTCAACTCTTCTTTCCTGATGGCATTGGCGAGTTGAATGCATCAACAATGAAAATGCTGTCGCCTGAAGAAACATCAACATTTTCTGAGTTTGGATTGCCTCGGAACACACTTGATGTCTATGCACAGCTCTTGAATATCGTCGGCTCGCGGATGAAGGCGCGCGCAGCATCCAAGCTCACTCTCATTGGTTGTAACTCTAATCTGGGCGTTGAAAAAGGTAACCGCGAGTTATCCGCCCGTCGTGCTGAAACGGTGAAGCGTTATTTGACAGATGTATGGGGAATCGAACCGACCCGCATTATCGTCCGTTCACAAAATGCTCCCTCGCAACCGGCGAACTCAACGTATGCTGAAGGTCAGGAAGAGAACCGTCGCGTTGAGTTATACTCCGATGATTTTGACATTCTCAAGCCCGTAGCCATTAAGGACGTGACAGTTGAGTCGAATCCGCCTGTTGTGCAAGTTGTACCTGTGATAGAATCCGAAGCGGGAATCCAGTCGTGGACGGCAACGATTGAACAAGACGGAACCGTACTCCGCAAAATCAGCGGAACATCTACGCCCGAACCGTATATCTGGACGGTGACCGATAAACCCTATCCCAAGCTTGAGCAACCCGTGGATGTGACCTATACTGTAAAGGATAAGACCAACCAAACACGTGACGGTTCGGCAGAATTGAAAGTTCAACAGTTAACCTTGAAGAAGAAACGTTACGAGCAGAAAGATGATATACGGATTGACAGGTTCTCGCTGATTGTGTTCGACTTCAACAAAGCTGATTTGAACCCCGACAACAAGAAGATTGTCCAAGATGTGAAATCGCGTATTCAACCGCAGTCAAAAATTACCATTGCGGGATATGCTGATAAATCCGGCGACCCGGAATACAACCGTGAACTTGCCCGTCGACGCTGTGTTGAAGTACAAAAGAGCATTGGTTTGAACGACGGTAATTCCACCATCAATGCAATTGGAAGCGACACCCTGCTTTACGATAACTCAACACCGCAGGGACGCGCCTACAGCCGGACTGTTCAAGTGATTATTGAAACACCTGTCCGCTAAAAAACTCCCCTGCCATACCTTACCGCTTAATGATGTGTGCGGGACTTGGTTCGCTGACTAATCCTGTTAATGTCTTGAAGCGCAAACGGTAGGAATAGTATTCATTGCGGGTAACGGAACGGTCGGTGAACGCATCTGCTGACGGGACGCTCGCAAGCGGTGTGAATATCTCGCCATCGCTACTTCTCTCAATAATAACCTCGCCAAACGGTGTTGTTTCAGTTTGCAGTTTCCATGATATGTTGATGCCGTCACCTGTTACTTTAATTCCATCGAACGACGGCGGATTGATATGGCGATGGTCTCCACAGAATACCACTGCGCGTTTCGAGGGGGGGGAGTAATTAAACGCAGTATCAATTGAGACCACCTCGTACCAATAGGTCTTCCCTTGCTGCGTCGTCCTATCCTCAAATGATGTGGCTGACTTTGTTAATGGATTGATATTAAGGGTGAGCGGCGTTGAGGATGAGTCGTCGTATCTATTCACATAGTATCCGCTAAGAGCGTGGTCTGTAGGAGGATTCCACAAGATTTTGACTGTGCGCCCATTTGTTGTTACCGAAGAAACAAACGGTGCTACGGGATCCGCTTGCATCAATGCTGAGATAACCAAAGGTTGCGACCATCCGCTATGATTCCCGCGTAAGTCAATCGCCCGAACCCGATACCATTGTGATGAGAGAAGTTCCTCGCCCCAGAGAGTGTCTGCGAACATACTGTCGCGCACAGGTAGCTTATTCAGAAGGTTCATGATATTTGATTCGCCTCTGCTACGTGATACATCATATCCGCGAATATCCTTTGCAATACTCTTCGTCCAATACAACCGTACCTCACGCCCCAATCGTTGTGTGAAAACATAATCAGGTAAATCAGGCGGGCTGAGGTCGGGAACCGGCGCGGCATAGTTAAACGATGTTCTGCTTTCGATTCCGCTGTTATCAATACTTGTAATGGAGTAGTTGATGAAGTTAGCGGGGAAGTCCGTCGGTTCGTCCACATACTCGCGCGAGTAAGCAGGAAGTGGCTTTTCATTCACCTTGTACTTGTGTGTTGATCCTATAAAAGAGCGATACACATTATAACCACGAATACGACTATCGCTTACCGATGACCACTGAACAGTAATAGTGCGAGTGCCAATAACAGTGCGTATGATTTTGGGGGGTGATAGCGGTGGAATATCAACAGGCATTACGTGTTGGATTGGGCTTGGCTCGCCCTCGATACCAAAAACATCAACTGCGCAGACATAGTATGAGTATGTACGGTCATTTTCTACGCTGTTATCTTCAAAAAAACTGTAACAGTAGGCATCTTCCTCATAGTTCAGAGTTACAACCGTATTCGTATTTATCCTCCGGTATGCGTTGGATTCCGAGGCATAGCGATAGACATTGTAGCCGCGAATGCCGCGCACAAAGTTACCTTCGATGTTCCATGCAAGATGGACTGCATTAGCCGACGGTTTAAGGGTAAGTGATGACGGTGCCTTAGGTAATTGCTTTTTATAGGGATTTATTGCGTGAACTGCGCCAATGCGCTTCCCGTCGGCAAGGATAAAGTAATCGTAGGTGGATTGGGCTTTGCAGGTTGTGTCGGAAAATGACAGACCGAGCAAGAGTAAATAGGGCTCGGGATTGAGAAATGAAAATTCTTGAAGGCGGTGCAATGAATAGTCGCGACGAATGTCCTCGCGGTTCAGTTGAGCGAATGATATGAGGCGTTTCAGGGTGTCGATATCGCCCGGAATGATGAGCGATTGCCATTCCGGTTCTTCAAGACGTTTTACACTACCGATGCGGGTGAACCTGCCCTTACCGCTTGGGCTGCGCATGATAGTATATTCTTTCGCAATAGGGCGGTCGTTCGGAAGCGACCATTGTAACGCAACCCCCGATGCAGTCCCGTTCGCCCACACTTTTGCAGAATAATCATCGGCATACGCTACGGCACACGACTGCAGTACCATCCACGCGCACAGCACAGAAAGAAATCGTCCCATTATGTTTTGATTGAATATGTCCCTCGGTTGGAAACTACGAATAATCCCCAAATTGGCGATGATATGATTTAACAAAGCCGTAATGTTGCCGTGCGACACAGCCAAACGTAGTTCAGTTGTACAAATTATAGCAATACATCACAGAATCATGCTGAACTACATTATCTGTCGAAATACAAAACTCAATGAATTACAGTCCTAACTAATACCTTAATGTACACTCTGTATAAGACAGATTGGCTCTACACTCTACATCTTTAGCATTAGATTCGCTATAAAATTTAATTATTGTTTTTGTTTTTACTAATTAGGGGATTCTCTATGAAACCTTCAGTACAACGGTTACTTGCGTGGTGTGGTGTTGCCATAGTGGCACTGACATCATTCTTCGAAGCAACCACTATGTTGGCACAATGCCAGCCAACATGGCAATTCGGACCAATGGCAATTACGTCATTCCGATTGTTGGATGGTACGACTACTATTATTGACCGGACATCTGCTCACGATGCATGTCCTTGCCCTACGGTCGTTGCACCTAATCCAAATGGTGCATTTGCAACAGGAGTCAGCGGCAACGTTACTCCGGGGAAGACGTATAATTATTCCATCATTGGCGCACGCGATTATTATTGCCAAGCAAACAATAACTATCCATTTGTATGGGCAATTTTCGTTGACTTAAATAACAATAATACGTTCGAGATTAGTGAGCGTTTGGCTACCAATACACAAGGGGCATTTGCTAATGCAAATACACCGGCAACTGGCACAATGACAATCCCATGTACAGCTACTGGTGGCGCACTTCGTATGCGTGTTATGGCGGCATATTATTTCAATCCTAACCTTGGCGACCAAATTGGCAATGCTTGCGGCACATTCAATTATGGCGAAGCCGAGGATTATACGCTGAATACCGTTGGTGATATGGGTGAAACATTCCCAAGTAATACAGCACCTACAAATCTTTTGGCTATTGGTCAGGTCTACAGCGGTACAAATGGTGCATGGGTCAATGTAACCCGTCCGGTTTCTGAAACAGCGTATCTGACTTACCGTATTCTTGGACCTTTGCCAAGCACTAATTCTGTCTATGTTGCTCTCAACCCGGCAAATTCTAATGATACTACAGTTCCATGTACAGCCGTTGGTACATATAACCAAACATTTAGCAGTGCACGTGGAGCGTATGCCGGTGCTAACGGTGCGATTGATCTTACCGGAACCAACGTTGTTCCCGGCGCGTACCGACTCGAAGTGTCCTATGTGAAAAGCGGTGGTTGCAGTTCATTCGTGGCAAAGAATTTTTACATCCCGCTCCAATGGGATTTGTCACTCTCGCGCATTAATGCACCAAATACAAACGCATCACCATCATTTTACAAGTATCCGCGAGGTGTTCCGATTCCACTCTCATGCCGAGTGCAAAATGTTGGACAAAACACAGTCAATCAATTCCGTTTGATTGCAGAAATCCGTAATTCATCAGGCAGTTTAGTGCGCCCTGCCGACACACTTAATTATAACAATGCTACCGGACTGACCCTCGGCAGTGAAATATCATCCGACGCTATTGCTTCGGGCTTCCCCACATACACTACGAACACTGTCGGTCTGTTCAATGTTGTTTATAAAGTTGAACTTATCGGTGCTACCGATATGCAAACAGGTAATAATCAATTGCCAACGGTCGGTCAACAGCATGTGTTTGAAGTTCAATATGATACTGAACTTGGTGTGGATGCATTTATCGCACCGTCTTCAAATTCAACATTGTTTGTAAATCGCCCTATCCGTCCATTGGTGCGTGTCGTGAACAACGGTCTTGCCGATGCGTCGGATATTCCCGCTACTCTTGTCATCCGTCGCGGAACGCAAATTGTGTACACGCAAAACGTAGTAATTCCCGATGTAAGCCGTGGCAGTGTGACCGGTGCGGTCTTTCCGTTCTGGACACCATCACAGACAGGTCAATACACCGCTTGTATGTATATCAGTTCAGTTGATGATGCTATACGTACAAACGATACTCTGTGCATCAATATCAACGTGGGCGATGCACTGTCTGGAACATACACGATCGGCACATCGGTAGGCGGACCACGCAATTTTACTACGATTCTAGAAGCAGTCAATGCACTCTATGCACAAGGTGTGACCGGACCGACAGTATTTGAACTTACCGATCCAGCGTATGAAATTGGAACAGGAACTTCAAATCAACCTGCATTAGACCTTACTGCCCGTATTGCCGGTGTCAGTAATGTCAACACCATAACATTCCGCCCATCATTGTTACGTGGATTGACCCGTTCATCCATCTCGCTTCGACTTCGCACAGGTAACGGTGTTGGTATTTTGTTTGGTCAGAACTTCTTACCAACAAATTCCAATGCAATCCAAGTGACCCAGCCGTTGCCAACGAACGCGAACCCATCGGGTTACATCACGTTTGACGGAGGAGATCAGAAGTCATTCCGATTCATGTTGGATGTTGGCACGGCAACTCCGGCATC
>JAEUSO010000123.1 GCA_016788605.1 Candidatus Kapaibacterium sp.
AAGTACCTGTATTCTGCGTTGGGGTTACTACTCGCCATTGGTTTGAACTCTGGTTATACTGCACTGGTATGACGTACTGCTTTGCCACTGAGAAATTTGACGACGGCACAGTGATAGAAATCCAGAATGAACCACCACCATGAGATAAGGTAAAAGTTCCAATATCAACTGCATCACCCACTACAATCGGAACTGTTCGTTGCATTGTTCGGGTTCGCATATTGTTGATACGTAAATCACCCGCCACATCTAAAAGTTCAGCCGGGGCATTTGTTCCAATACCTACATTACCATTTGTTCCCAAGATTCTCATTCGCTCGCTTGCACCGTTTGCGCCTGTGTAGAACCGAATGTCTTGCGCTGTTGCGTTCGTTGTGGCTATACTTAACGGCTGCGCTGATGTTGTTCCTAAAAATGATCCTGTTGTACCATTCCATGATGCCGTTGGGGTATTACCATTGAGTGACCAAGCAGAGCCAGATATATCAGCCCACTGCATCGTATAATCATTGCCACTGATACTTGCCACGTTCATTATCTGACCAACTGTGGGTGCTATGTTTGGTAGAATCAACCGGTAGTTTGCTGTAGCCGTGCTTGGAAAGAAGATTGCCGCCCACCGCTCGCTTGCACCCGACTGGGCATTCGAGAGCAGTATGCTTTGCTTACTTGACGGGAACGGTGACTGCGCGTGGAGCTCGGTATGGAAACCACACAGCACAGGTAGAGATATCAGAATCATACGATATGATCTGAGCACCCTGTTGACTATACTATGGTTGTGTAACGACATGGTTCATCCTTGAACTATGATTTCTACGGGATAATCTCAATGAATATCTATGAGAAAGAAACCCTATACGTATTCCATGACAATCATTGTGCCATGAATGAAAACGGTACTTCGATTACTGTACCCGATGCCCTTTCATATACGAGAGATTCAGTACCGACGTGCCTGTTCCATTAGACGAATTCTGTGCCCACTGCAATCGTACGTTCCCTGCCGTGGTACTGTTTACGACCAACCCTTTAATGACAAAAATGGTACCCGCATCCACTATATTAAACCATGTTGTTGTAGCTGTTCCCGATACATTGATATGTTCATACTCATCCTCACTTAACTCATTATCCATCTGACAACCAAACCGCATGGATGCACCTGCCGGGTGTGTAATAGCAAACTTAATACTTCCCGGATTGCCTGTCACATGAACAACGAACTCATACTGCCACACTTCATTTGCACCGATTGCCATAAACAGATGGTCGTCGTTCTGCAAAGTAGTAGAAGAAGTTACTGTCTCTGATGATGTTTTATAGACAATATCCGTTCCACCGACAGCAATAGTCGGGTCTGTCCAGCTCATCGTACCGCCGGTTGTCGAAGTCAATATACTCCCATTTGATGCGGGTGATGCAGCTGGTAATGTGTACGTTATATCAGCGCTTTGCGCCTGTGCTCTGAACGCCGTATAATTTGTGCCGCTACCACTCGGCTCGTCGAAGCGCAGTTCTCGGGCTGTGTTATCATTATTATTGATAAGTATATTCCCGTTCATCACTTCTAACATTTGGCTTGGCGACTCTGTGTTGATACCAATATTACCATTATTTTGAATAGTCAACAGTTTTGTACCAGACGCATTCCAAAAGTATGTTTTACCATTTGGACTTGCATTATTCCTGAATGCCATCAAGCCATCCGGACCGCCATCGTACTCTATGTCGCATTCACCCCAAGTACGTAAGTATGAACTGCTATTTGTCAAGCGGAAGTCACCGCCACTCACATCAAGACGGTACGAAGGTGTGGATGTACCGATACCCACATTCCCATTTGTTACCAACAAACCATAGTTGTTCGCACCGCCGCTTGCGCTCACACTCAAACCCACGTTCGTTGAACCTGTCCCTGTGTGTGTGTTGCTGATTTGTGCACCAAATGTTGTTTGGGTAGCTGTTGCATTCGCACCGCTCATTGAGAGGTTTAGGAGTGTCTGTGCATTACCTGTAGCTGCTGTGGATGTTGTACTCAGTGTCAGTGCTGATGTACCAGCAAGTGTGTTCCACTGCCATGTCTGACCAAAGTTCGAACTATTGATGCTATTTGTCGCTGTTGCGGCTGTGATGCTTGATAATGCCGGTGAGCCACCCCCACTTGTTATCCAACTCATATTTCCACTTGCATCTGAGCTTAATACTTGTCCTGCTATTGGGGCTGTGGTTGGCAGTGTATAAGTGATATTTGCTGTTTGCGCTCCTGCGCGGATGTTTGTTTGGAAGGTACGTGCGGAATTCATCAATTGCAACTGTCCGGCTACACCTGATGCACTTGTATCAATAAGCATATTACCACCACTGAAGCGTGATGTACCATTTACATGAAGACGTGCTGTGGGTGAACTAATTCCAATACCAGTATTTCCCTCTACTATTAAACCGTTCAATGGTGCAGAGAGATTATACCCTATTGATGTACCTCCGCCAACAGTTAGTGGACTATTTGGTGTGGAACTCATAGCTATACCAACATTAGGTCCGCCCGCGGCATAGAAATAGGGAGTTGATCCATTTCGGAAATATATAGTTGCACCATTGACTTCCAGATTATACCCTGGCGTTGATGTTCCGACACCAACGCTTCCACTCGGTACAAGTAAGCCATAGTTATTTGTACCGCCGCTTGCGCTCACGCTTAAACCCACATTCGTTGAACTTGTCCCCGTATGAGTGTTGCTGATTTGCGCGCCATACGTTGTTTGCGTTGATGTGGCATTTGCTCCACTCATCGAAAGATTCAACAGCGTCTGTGCATTACCTGTAGCTGCTGTGGATGTTGTACTCAGTGTCAGTGCCGATGTGCCTGCAAGTGTGTTCCATTGCCACGTCTGACCAAAGTTCGAGCTGTTGATGCTGTTCGTTGCTGTTGCTGCCGTGATACTGGAGAGTGATGCTCCGGTTGTATTTGCATAGAGTGTTGATGAAGGCGCAGACACCGTGTTCACGGTGGTTGATACTGTGAACGCATCGGTGTTTACACCTTCCTGACGGATGACAATGTATGCAGTTCCTGCGGTTGTTCCCGATGTCCGGCGTAATCGAAACGAGACAGAACCGCTTGCTGAATTGACATCAAGGTCATAGTCATTTCCGCCATACGACCCTGTAGTTTGTGATGGCTGCACAATGAACCAAACGTTATTTGTTTGATTCCATGTTATTGGTATCAGATATTGCTTTGATACAGAGAAGCTCGAACTAGGCACAGTCACAGAAATCCAAAACGAACCACCGCCGTTTGTAAGAGAGAATGTACCTATATCTACTGCCTGACCAACGGTGGTTGGTACGGTACGCTGCATTGAGCGTGTCCGCTGATTCGTCAGCCGCATATCTCCAGCCACATCCAAGAGTTCGGCAGGTACGGTTACACCGATACCGACATTACCACCGGCATCTATTCTCACACGCTCGGCGTTGTTTGTGCCAAATCGCAGATAGCCATTCTCTTGATTCCATAGCAATGCATTGGTATTGTCATTCTGCAATCCGACTAATAATCCATCCGTACTCGCTGTCCCTGAACCTGAACCCGTCGTGAAGTTTGCATACGCCTGTCCACTATTGTTCGCATCAATATGCAGACGGTAGTTCGGCATCGTTCCGCTTGCACCACCAACCAATACTCTATCAGATGTTATCCTCATCATCTCATTGAGGGATTGAACCGCAGTACCGCTTGAACCCGCTGCCGGAACTTGCATCGAGATATATCCCGGTGTTCCGCTACCGGTACCCGGACCTGCTTGAATCAGTGTATTAGTACCTACCTGATTTGTTGATGTTGATACCGCCGTCCAACCCGCACTGCCAAGCGTGAATGATGCGGGCGGCGCTGTTGCACCTGTGCCTTGCACTCCGAACGTGAGTGTTGTGCCATTACTAAATCGTGCGCGCTCTGTTGCATTGGTGCGAATGACTAATGCCTGTGCATCGCTTGTTCCTACATAGTTCGTTGCAGGCGATGTACTTGCGTTACCAGTTGTACTCCACGCGCTGCTACTTCCATTTGCCACCCAACTCATATTACCGCTTGCATCGCTGCTTAATACTTGTCCTGCTGTTGGTGCTGTTACAGGTAATGTATAAGTAATGTTCGCTGTTTGCGCTCCAGCGCGGATGTTTGATTGGAACGTGCGTGCGGGATTCATCAGTTGCAATTGTCCTGCAGTACCAGTAGAACTGGTATCAATGAGCATATTCCCACCTGCCACATGTAGTTTCTGAGATGGGTCAGTAACACCAATACCGACAGAACCATTGCCTCCTCCATCAAGCGTCATTATATGACGTGTTCCGATTGCCGTACTTGCGTCCGTTCCAAAGTTCCACAGGAAGAAATCAATCGAGTTGTTCGATGCCATACCCGAGTGATGTCGCGTTTTGATTGCATGGCGGTAGGTACTTGACCCCGCCCAACCGAACAGTATCTGATCCAAGCTAAAACTATTCGAACTATTCCCGTTACGGAAGAGTCCTGTTCCATTCACATCAAGCAGATTACTTGGAGTTGTTGTACCTATGCCTACCAAACCCGCTCCAGTTATTCTCATACGCTCGCTTGCACCGTTTGCTCCTGTAAAGAACCGAATGTCTTGCGCTGTTGCGTTCGTTGTGGCAATACTTAACGGTTGCGCTGATGTTGTTCCTAAAAATGATCCGCTTGTTCCGTTCCATGCGCTTGCTGTTGCATTCCCCGTTAGTGACCAAGCAGAACCCGATATATCAGCCCACTGCATGGTGTAATCATTGCCACTGATACTTGCCACGTTCATCAACTGTCCTGTTGTTGGCGCGATGTTCGGCAGTATGATACGGTAGTTCGATGTTGCCGTTCCCGGAAAAAAGATTGCCGCCCACCGCTCGCTTGCACCCGACTGGGCATTAGAAAGCAGTATGCTTTGCTTACTTGACGGGAACGGTGATTGTGCATCAAGTATAATGGGAAAAAGCAGTAAAACCAGTATCAGAGAATACCGGAATCGTGTGGTTGTAGCAATATTTAGCAGCGGAATCATTGTGATTCTTCCTTGAATGTGACTGTATGCTTGCCTCAATATGCCTGCCTCAATGCAACGATGTCACACCGCTATACAAGCAGTGGTTACGCTTCATCTTGACGTATAGAGAAAACAGCACTTTATACGTATCATTTTACTGAATGGCAAGCATAGTGCCAATTCTTATGAGTGGTTTGTTACGGGCTTTATTCATCATGTATCACAGATGCATTTCATTAACAAAAAAACTCAATAAGACCATTATCTCTCTGAAACTCTTGCCGTCCTTCGTTTGTTGGCATCTACTGAAACCCGGCGGAACTGTAGCCGCCACAATTCATCATAATCTGTAAAGGTGTTCTATGAAACGCTATTTTTTGTTGGCAGCATTGCTTGTTGTGCCGCTGCTAACCTCCTGCCGCACTGTGCCGGCGGGTCATCGCGGTATCCTTGTGTATATGTTGGGCAGTGACAAGGGTATCGAACAAAAGGAACTTGGTGTCGGTCGCCACTTTGTGTGGTTCTTCACCCAGGAACTCTATATCTTCCCTGTGTTCCAACAAAATGTTATATGGAGCCGCAACGACGAGAAAGGCGACCGCTCCATCACGTTCCAGACCAAAGAGGGTCTTTCGGTAAGCGGTGACTTCGGCATGAGCTACGCCATCGTTCCCGACAGCGTCTCGTCAATCTTCCAGCGGTACAGGCGCGGACTTGATGAAATCACCGACGTGTTTTTACGAAACATGGTGCGCGACGCACTGAATATGACGTGTTCCGAAATGGGTATCGAGGCGGTGTATGGCAACGGACGGCAAGTGCTGCTTGCACGCGTGGACAGCTTGGTAAGCAAGCAAACACGCGACATGGGAATACGGGTGGACAGGATCTATACCATCGGCGATTTCAGGATGCCGCAGCAGGTTGTCTTGGCAATCAATGCCAAGATTGAGGCAACGCAACGGGCGCAGCAGCGCGAGAATGAAATACGGGAATCGGAAGCAGAGGCAAACAAACGCATTGCACAGGCACGCGGCGAATCAGAATCCTCGATTGTCCGCACGAAAGCGGAAGCCGAAACGATGATGCTTCGTGCAAAAGCGGAAGCCGACGCACTGATGCTGAAAGCGAAAGCCGAGGCGGACGCAAACGAACTGCGTTCAAAATCACTGACTCCGGCACTGATGCAATACGAAACAATGAAACGGTGGAACGGCGCACTGCCGCAAGTATCGTCGGGTGCGGTTCCGTTCTTCAACGTGCAGGATATTCTCCGCCCCGCACCAAGTACCGACCGCAACTCGGGGTCGCGCTAAAACGATATTCGCAGGGTATGCGGCTGTATGGTGGCATCCACACCAGCCGTGCGATGCACACACGCCGGAGCAGCAGGTCTGTTCCGGCGTGTTGCGTTTCTGGGGCTTGCTAAAAGTTTACCGTGCAACCGCAACAGGAGCTGCCGTGTGGAGTGAGCCGCAACGGATATTTGCCATATACATACCGCTTGGCAAGTCGGATACTGAAAACGTGTATGAGTGGTCTCCGCTGCCGGTGATAGCATAACCTGCTGTCTCCGATATGCGAACTATGTTCCCAAGCATATCTATGATTGATATGACTGGAGTATCTACTGTTGAAAGCCCGCGTACATGAATAGTCACATCCGACGAGGCGGGTTGTGGTTGAGAAACAACGGTAAATATCGGCATAGTAGAACCCTCGTTCACATTGCTTGTTGTATCGCGCCGGAACTGAATACGCACAGCTTGCGGCAACGGAAATACCGAAGGACGGAAAGGGAAAACACTGGCATCGGGAATAAAACAAACTGCGTAGCCATCGTGAAGTGAGTTGAACACGCTGCCAATAATGAGAACAGATTGCACAGCGACACCTGTATCGCGCCGTACTTCTTGTGTAAGACGCTGCGATTGTGAAAATTTCCACGTTGCACCGCCATTGATGCTCGTCAGTATTTTACCTGTTGTTGTCACACACGTAAGCGAATCCTGTCCGAACGTGTGAATGTCTCTGATAATGTCGGTCCGCTCTTCGAATGTATAGGCAATGCGCCATGACGTACCGCCGTTTCGTGTGAGAAAAATTGTATGCCGTTGGATACTATCGCCTTCTTTGAATATCCTGCCCCATGCAATACCGTACGACGGACTGATAAACCGCATTTGGGTAAAACTCACCGCATTACTCGAATCGCCTGCATATCCCTCAACGGTGCATCCAAGGGCTGCCCACGTGCGACCGGCATCAGCCGAACGGAAGAACTGCTGTGCAAACTGCGGTGGTGTTGAACCCGCACGGCTGTATGCACAAAAGATTACCGTGGTATCCACCCATTCCATGACGGTAATATCTTGAAAAAATCTATCTGTACGGTAGGGAACGCGGCTGCGCTGCCATGTCGCCCCTGCATCGGTGGTGGTATAGGTGAGTGTATCGGCTGATGATGTAGCCAGACCGCGCCGCTCGTTGGCAAACCGGTAGCTGTAACCCGGTCGTCTATTCGCGGGAAGTGCGGGAATACGCGACGAAAAATCCTGCCATGTGCGCCCGCCATCGGTGCTTGTAACATCACTAAAAAACCGGGATGGTGTGTTGGTCGCAGCATAGCCGTAGAGTATCGAATCACTCACAACAGTCAATGCTGAAAATCCGGAGTGTGGTGCTGTCAATGACAGAGTATCATAGACCTTGAGCGTGCGCCACGTCTTTCCCTCGTCGTCGGAATACCCGACATAACTCTGCATTCTTTTCGGCAGCCATTGTGTGTTGTTGCCGTTCGTAGTTGTATCGCCGTTCATGACCCGTCCGTACCCGAACAGACGACTGCCATGCCGCTGAATGCCTGCAAGCTCCAACCTCGACAGCGATGGCAGGTCGGGAGCACTTATAAACCCGGTTGATGTGAGAACTTGTGCGCTAAGTACGGGTGTATTGATACACACAAGCACTGCAGACAGTACAGAAAATAGAACACGGTACGGCATAGCTATAATTGTTATTGGTGAGATACAGCAAACAGGTGTCGGGTGCGATGACCCGCTTTCGCGCAACTTAGCGCGTTACAAGAATTTTGAAGGTTTGGGTATGGCGTGCATTACGGAGAATACCCACATACACTCCGTTCGGCATATCGCCGATGTCCACACTGGCAACAAACCACCCTTTGGTAATCTGCCGCATCAAATCGGCGGTTTTGGTGTATTGCATTCCAAACATATCATAGAACACAAGCTCCGTACCCGGCACGGCGGGGTCAGCCCATATATTGAGCGATACAGCCGATGATGCGGGAAGCGGGTAGGCGGCAAGAAAACCGACCGTCATCACATTATTGTTATTCAATGTTGAGTGTACCGGCGGCTCTTCGACCGTTGTGGTTGTATCACGTGAATACCGTATGATTCGCGGCTTCTCGACCGGATAATATCCCGTAATTGGTGTTGCGGATACGGCGATGCCTTGATTAATTGATGTGAACACCGCTCCGCCTATAGAAACCGCTTGCTTGCGCGTACTCCACGGGTCAATGCGGACATCGGTAAAGAGCGATTCTTTCTGAGTATATCCCCATGTAGCCCCGCCATCGGTGGTACTGAATACCTTACCCTGTTGGGTGATACATACGACTGAATCATTACTGAGAATACTTAAATCAGCTATAAAAACTTGTCTGTCAGGCATTGACAATACAACTGCCCAACTAAGTCCACCATCCATTGTTTTGAACACCGATTCCAACCAAATACTACCATTTTCGCTCACAGCACCAACTGCATATCCAATTGCTGGTGATATAAATTGTACTCTTCCAAAACTAATTTGATTACTTGAGTCACCTTCAAATCCTTTAACCGTACAACCTAAGGAACGCCAATTCTTTCCGCCGTCAGACGATCGAAAAAAACGCGAGGCAATAGTTGAACTATATTTAGGATTTTGTGAACGGCAAGAAAAAAACAGTTGTGATGAATCTATCCATGCAATACAATTCTGATAAAAATACACGCTGTCCTTCAGCGGATGATTGATACGAAATCTCATCCATGTTGAACCTGTATCTCTACTTATTAACGCTTCTGGACTATCACTTTCAACGATAGCTATGTCACCTGCATTCCTAGTATCCACATACAAGTTTCGAGGTTGGGGTCCGCTCGATCGCAAGCGGTTACCTATAGCATCCCAAGTACGACCGAGATTAGTACTCCGTATAAAATGCGAACCATCACTTACAGGTGTAGTACGATTGTACACGATTAGAGTACTATCCCCTATTTTTTTTACCACCCTGAATGACGACGTACCTGCAAATCCGGGCATAACTGATGAGTATATTATATCCCAAGAATA
>JAEUSO010000124.1 GCA_016788605.1 Candidatus Kapaibacterium sp.
GGAGCAAATGGAACGATTCGCAAATCAATAGATAAAGGCAGAACCTGGATCGCACAACAATCTGGTGTGACTACTACGCTACGGGGTGTATGGGCGTGCAGTCCGCTGAACGTCTATGCAGTAGGTGACCGTGGTGTTTTACTTCGTACTCGAAACGGCGGCACAACATGGGAGCGCATGACTAATCCAGTTGGCGGAGGCGAGTTCCGCGATGTTCGTATGTACCGCGACAGTGCGGGCGTAGCAGTAGGACGCATCCAAACCGAGGATGGCGTTCGTGGATTGATACTGCATACAAGCGATGGCGGTACTACATGGAGGAATTATGTGCCTCCGGCGGGAATGACTCTACCATTATTGAATTGTCTTGCGGCTAATCAAGATCCTACATTGTTTTCTAGTGTTGGAAATAAATCTATGGGAATGTATGCATCGGGTATGCGAGCTAATGGTGCTACATCTAATATCATTTCCTCACCTGATTATGGGGCAACATGGAATCTGTGGAGTAACGGTATATCTGGAGAAATTAGTAGTATAGGGCTTAGTTCTAATATCATTTTTTTTGGTAGTGGTAATGAGATATGGGAGCGTGATGATATAAACTCTTCCTCGAATAATCAAAAACTATTGCAATCAAAACTATATCCCAATAGCGTAACGAATAGTATTAGGGCAGCTCACGGTAATATTGCTAGTTATCATGGACCTACAATTGTAGGTGAAAATGGTTTGATCATGGAGACATTTATTGGGATTGGATGGTATAGTATTCCAACAACCATAAATCACGACTTTAATGGAATACATTCAATTGTTATCGGTAATACAATCGGTACATTCTACCGTCTTGCGGTTGGTAATCGGGGAACGATTGTAAAGATTACAAAGAGTCAAGAGAGGTGGAGACCGTGATACGTATTCAATACCTGTGTCCTGTTGTAATATTGTTACTACTTGTTATGCAGAAGTCGTCAGCGCAGTACTCATTAGGTGGCACACCACATACGTTTGCATCATTACCAGAAATCATGCAGTCATATTCTGTCCCAGTCCGTCAACTTGGTAGTGGTACGTTGCGAAATGAAGGTAGGAGTGTAAGTCGGCAATACAATCTACAAATGGATATACTCCGTGAGGGAACACCAGTTCAACAAACCAAAGAAGCTATAGTACGGATATATGCCCTTGTACTTCGCGCTCAAACAGCAGTATTAACATTTGATAAGTTTGATATTGATGATGCCACTACGCTCTATGCGTATGATACACGGCGAACGTATGTCTATGGTGCATTAGCCAGTAATAACATGCGTCCCGGTCAGCCCTTTGTACTTCGGGTGGAAAATGTGGACACACTGATTTTGGAGTGCACATCCTCATCGCCTATTGGATCGGAACAGATGCACCTACAAACAGTGACTGTGACGAGTGATGTTGATAATCCTGGCGATGGTGATATTACTGCAGTCGAATGTTTGCGTGGAGTAGATTGTGAAGAAGCTGATGAGTATTGTGTAGAGCGAACTGATTTAAAATTATCTATTTGTTGTAAGTATACGATTAATCAAGAGGATAATGCAAACAAGGATATTATTAACTTTCCAGTGGCTTTCCAGAACATCATAGCGAACAATGAGTGCCCTGTAGCTGTCCATCAAAGAAAACGTGCGCTCGATTGCACCACGCCGCAGGGTGTCGTCGTCAAGCCGTTTTTTATTGTGCGGTAGGTCTTGTTGGTTTGTTTTACACAGGCAGTTGCTTCATTGCGGCTGCCTGTATTTTTTTTTGTGCCAATACCATCGTAACAAATTGTATCAAACCCGCCGCACCCCGTCTATCCAAACCTGCTCAACATGATTAACCCCAAAGTGATACACAAGGTCGGCGTAGTGAGGTGTGTCAAGCACAAGGAAATCGGCGTTATATCCTTTCGTCAGCGAGCCGCATGAAGCGTTCATGTTCAGTGCTGCCGCACCATGCAGTGTTGCCGCAGTGATTGCTTCTTCGATGGACATCTTCATGTTCATACAGGCAAGCGAGAGTACCTGCTGCATGTTTTCCATGAAGCAAGAACCCGGATTGCAATCTGTTGCTAATGCAACCGTTGCACCCGATTCAATCATTCGTCGCGCAGGAGCGTAGGGAAGTCGCAGTGTGTATGCTGTTCCCGGCAGCAGCGCGGCAACTGTACCCGCTTCTTTCAGCGCATCAATATCAGTATCGGAAACAAAAAGAAGATGGTCGGCAGAAACTGCACCCAATGATGCAGCCAAACCGGCGGCACCGAATGCGCTGAGTTCATCAGCATGGACTTTCACCCGTAAGCCAAGCGCAGCAGCTGATTCCAAGATGCGTTGCGACTGCTCAAGTGTGTAATATCCTGTATCGCAAAACACATCGCAATAAACTGCTAATTGTTCATCGGCAACACGGGGAAGCATCTCGTTAATGACCGTATCCACATAGCCGTCGCGGTTGTCGGCATATTCGGGCGGGAAGTCGTGTGCGCCAAGAAATGTTGCGGTGATACGGAGCGGAAGTTCTTCTTTTAATCGCTTTATTGCTCTTAGTTGGTTCAGCTCCGCGTCGAGCGACAATCCGTAACCGCTTTTGATTTCCATGCTTGTCGTTCCGTATCGCATAGCACTCAATGCGAGTGCCTTACCCGTCTCATAGAGTTCGTCCACCGTTGCATTTCGCACAGCCCGCATCGTTGAGAGTATCCCGCCGCCTTCGCTTGCAATTTGTTGATAGCTAACACCTTGCAACCTGCGTGCAAATTCACCCGACCTGTTTCCGGCAAACACGACATGCGTGTGCGAATCAACAAAACCGGGAATTACGCATTTACCTCCAATATCAAGAGTGTTATAATTAGTAAAGCGTGTATGTAACTCATCCTTTACGGTATGATATTCTTCCGCCGTGCCAATCCACTCAACCTTTTCACCGGCAATCATAACTGCATTATCAATCACACCGATGTTATTCATAGCGATGCCTGTGTTGCGACCTGATTCGGTTGCAACAGTAACCAACTGGCTGATGTTTGTGAAGACGGTGGTGCTTAGAGCCATTTGTCCAATCCCTTCTTCCTAAGCGATGCTACAATCTTTTTCACATCCTGCGACCGTGATTTCGGACAGACAACAACCGCATCATCCGTTGCAATCACAATAATGTCTTCAAGCCCCACCACGCTGAGCATTAACTCGCGTTCTTTGGTGTAATTGGCGAGGATGGAGTTACTTGTGTCAATAATTGTCGTATCACCAAGCGACACGTTGCCTTCTTCATCATGATTATTTGTTCTGTCAAGCGAATCCCACGAGCCGACATCGTCCCACTCGAACTTGGACTGCAGTACGGTTATGTTATCTGCACGTTCCATGAGAGCATAGTCAATCGAGATGTCGGGGAAGTTCTTGAAGGTCTCGTCAATCGCATCCGATGCGCCGTCAATCGCAACATGAACTTCGTGTATCAGTGCATTTGCCATTTTGGGAATAAGCGAGCCGATATCAGGTTCATGCTCAACCATGCCGTTGATGAACGTATCACAACGGTAGAAAAACATTCCGCTGTTCCACAGAAAATTACCTGCGTCCAGAAAGTCCTGCGCTGTGTCAGCATTGGGCTTTTCGCGGAATCGCTCCACCCTCGCAAACGGACTGTCATTAGTGTCTCCGACTTCGATATAGCCATATCCTGTTTCAGGTCTTGTGGGCGTAATACCAAGCGTGACAATAACGGGATGTTGTTCCGCATACGATAAAGCATCTTCGACTTGTGCTTTGAATGTATCGATCCCACCAATGTATTGGTCGGCTGTCAGGACGGCAACAGAAATTGTTTCAGGAGAATAATCAGGTGCATATCGTGCACAGAGTGCTGCGGCAGCCAAAGCAAGGCAAGGGGCGGTGTTCCTTTTGTACGGTTCTGCTATGATGTTCTCCGGCGGGAGTTGCGGCAGCAAGCGGCGCATCACATGTTGCAGCACAGTGCTTGTGATGATGAAAATATCCTCGTGTGCGATAATATCCTGAACCCGTTCAATCGCTTCCTCAATCATCATTTTATCAGGGCTGACAAGCGGGAGCAGTTGCTTCGGGCGTTGCATTCTGCTAAGAGGGTAAAACCGTTCGCCACTTCCGCCCGCCATAATGATAGCTGTTCTTTTCATAGTCATTGTATTGCTGTGTATTGAATTACCACATATGCTGTGTGAAACCAAGACGGTTGGTTGCGATTAACTTTTCGGCAATTTGAACGGCATTTGTTGCCGCGCCTTTGCGTACGTTATCCGAGACAACCCACATTTGAATACCGTGCTCCACCGAGTCGTCATTACGAATCCGTCCGACAAATACATCATCGAGATTATCCGCATTCTTCATCGTCGGATAGTGCGCGTTCATCGGCTCGTCTATAACAGTAATGCCATCCGATGAAGCAAGAAGTTCGCGTACTTCATGTGCATCAATCGGGGAATGTGTTTCAACATTGACGGATTCACCATGCCCGCCAAGCACAGGCACACGCACACATGTGACGGCAATCGGCAAGCCGGGTAATTCCATGATACGACGTGTTTCATGTTTCATTTTCAGTTCTTCTTCGCTATAACCGCTTGCGTCGGAGATGGAATGGAATACTGCATTAAATGCAAGTTGATGAGGGCTGATCCTATCATGGACTTCCTTGCCATGAAGTTCGTTCATCAGCTGTGCTATGCCTTTTTGTCCCGCACCGCTCACCGATTGATATGTGGAAACAACAACCCGTTTTATCCCATACCGCTTATGTATCGGTTGTAAGGCGACAACCATTTGAATCGTAGAGCAATTAGGATTGGCGATGATGCCGTGATGTTCGTAAAGAGCGTGCGGATTTACTTCGGGTACAACAAGGGGAACATGAGGGTGCATTCGCCATGCACTTGAGTTATCAATGGCAACACAACCTGCCGCAGCACAAACAGGAGCATAGATTTTACTAACGGAACCGCCTGCTGAAAAAAGAGCTATGTCCACGCCGTCAAACGAACGTTCGGTTAATTCTTCCACGATGTGTACTCCGCCAAGTGCCTCGATACTGCTGCCCGCCGAACGTGCGGAAGCAAGCACTCGCAGTGAATCAAGAGGGAAGGAGCGTTCTTCTAAAACCCGAAGCATCGTTCTGCCTACAAGTCCGCTTGCGCCGGCAACTGCTACTGTATATCCCATTTTATTGGTGCTAAAATTATATGATACTTGAGTGCAATATACAGTATGGTGTAGCACTATCACAGTCCGGCAATAAATGAAAAAAAAGAACCCCTGTTGCACAGCCGCAAACAAGGGTTCATAATTGTGGTATATCAGATTTATTTTTTCAAACTGCGGAGGCGGTCGGTTGGATCAACAAGCGATGTGATGCGGATACCAAAGTGTTTGTCAATCACAACGACTTCACCCTCGGCGACTTTTTTTCCATTGACAAGCACGTCCACCGGTTCGCTTACTAATTTATCGAACTCAATGACCGAACCGCGACCCAAGCGCACAATGTCACGGATAAGCATGTTCGTTCTGCCGAGTTCAATACTTACCATCAGTTGCAAATCGTAAAGCAAGTCCAGCTTCGGGTCGAGCGGTGATAAGATTCCGCCACTAGCTTGTGCGCCAAGCGGAATTTGCGAAGGCATGTCTATTTCACCAAACTCCGGCGAGTCAATGTTCATTAGAGGTGCTTCAGCAGCCATAATGGTTGCCGAATCACTGCCAGCACTGCCTTGTGCTCCTTGAAGCAGTGCGTCAATTTCTTCTTGTGTCATGCTCATAGTTGAATTCCTTCTGATTTTTTCGTTCTAAATCGGTTCACCGTGATGCCACGTGTTCGGCTCAACGTTGTCATCCTCAACCAAAAGTCGAGTTATACGGACTGCTTTTTTTCCATCAACCGTACCCGGTCGCCCGGCAAGTTTACGCTTACCGTCAATGGCGATTTGTATTTCTTGGTTAATCTTCGTGTCAAGTTTAATCACGTCGCCAAGTTTCAGGGCAATCAAGTCCTGTAGCGAGATTGTTGCTTTGCCTAACTCCGACGACACACCCAAATGCTGCGACGAAAGTTGTTGCTTCATAACACGGATGTTTTCGCGTTCCCGTTCGGGGTTATGTGCAGTTGCACCGGTGCTTGTAACCGATTGCCTGTTAAGGCGGGCAATGACATCCTCTAAAGCAAATGTCGGGAAGCACAGATTCATCAGATATGTGTTCAAGCCGATATTCACGTCGAATGACACAACCATCACAATCTCCGACGAGGGGGCTATTTGTACAAAGTCCGCTTCACTATCGAACCGGTTGAACTTGAATTGTAATTCTGCAATCGAATTCCATGCAGTGCTTAACGAGCTGAACGCTTGGTCGGCGACACTTTGCATTACCGCTTGTTCAATCGGGGTAATGCTTCTGGGTTTGCGTTGTTGTTCCGCCGAACCGCCTAAGAGCCGTTCAACAAGACAGAGTGCGAGCTGGGGGCTAATCTCGAAAATCCCTTTGCCATCGGTGCCTTCAATATCAAATACATATAAGCAGCTTGGATTCGAGACAGAGAGAATGTATTCGGAGTAAAAGAGCTGGTCCACCGACGTGACACTGATTGTCGCCATCGTTTGCAACTTCGATACAAGAAAGTAGCTGAATGCTTCGGCAAACGTATCGTGTACATTGTGAATCGTCCGGACTTGGTTCTTTGAAATCCGGTTCGGACGGCGGAAATCATAGGACGAAACATCACCGGCATTTCTTGACGTGAATGACGTAGGCACTTGCGATACGCCAAGATTCAGCCCGCCAAGCAGATGGTCAATTTCATGTTGTGATAGTGTGTCCGTCACCGGTCGTTACCTCGAGTATTCTGTTATTGAATGACAAACTTTGGGAAATAGACGTTTCTCAATTTCAAACCTTCCACTTCTTCGCGCATACCACGGAAATACGGTTTAATATCATTTTTGATAATCAACCGAAGTGAGTCACGCACTTCAGTCCGCTGTAATTCTTCGGCGGTAAAAGTAGAAATACGTGATATGACGCGGTCTTGTATGGGAACCATTAGTTTGTCTTCCACTTCTTTCGTCATTTCTTTTGGTTCTATTTCGATACCGAGCGAAACAACAACGATTTTATTCGGACCGTTTTTGGGATTGATATAGAGGTCGGATTTTGATACAGCAATTCCGCCCACTTTTTGAACAAGGTTTGCCTTTGTCTTTTCCTGTTCGTCCTCATCCGTTTCCTCATCTCCATCGGCATGTTCATCCTCTTCCGCATCTTCACTGTGCTTTTTCTCAGTTGCGTGTTTTGCTTTCGGATCTTCGTGGGCGGTCGGCGCAAAGAACTTAATCGCAGCCATGACGATGCCCGCCTGCACCACGATAATGCCAAGTATGATACCGATAAGCACCGGCAGCTTCATTCCTTTTTTCTTTGGTTTTTCCAAATCGTCGAGTTCGTCCGTTGTTGAGTCCGACATTGCGTAGTCCTTTTTGATGAATTTCGTTACTGATACCAACCTCTGTCAGCTGGCAACATGTTTTTTACCTTGAAAACATTATGCCAAGTCAATGCATCGGGGGTTTGCTGTATTTATCGTCAGATTCTACCGGAACGTGAGGGACGTTCTACACAAATGTCATATACCTCTATCGCATTAAACACATTATGAATGAAAATTCCTTGTGCCAATTATGTATCATCTTTATTTTTGCCGACTTGTATAGCAAAACGACAAAAAAATAATCACTTATATAGGCACATATTTCTGTGAAAACTTCAGGAAATATCACACGTTCAGCACGTGAACAAGACGTACAGCGCCGCTGGTGGGTAGTTGACGCTAATGGTCAAACCCTTGGTCGCGTCGCGTCTCAAGTAGCCACGTTACTTCGTGGTAAGCATAAAGCTATTTTTACACCACACGTTGATTGCGGCGATTATGTTATCGTTATCAACGCCGAAAAAGTTGTACTTAAGGATAAGCGGGCAGACCAAAAGGTGTACTTCCACTACACAGGATTTATGGGCGGCGCTCGCTTCCGTTCATTTAAGCAACTCATCCAAACAAAACCCGAAGAAGTTATTGAACTTGCAGTTAAGGGCATGCTTCCCAAAAACTCGCTCGGCAAGCGCATCGGCATGAAACTGAAGGTGTATGCCGGTAGTGAACACCCGCACGCACCGCAATCTCCAGAAAACTATCAACTACCGTACACACTCTAATCCTGACTATGAGCGTTAAACAATTTTATGGAACCGGTCGGCGCAAAACATCCGTAGCACGCGTCTTTATTACTCCCGGAACAGGCAATATCATTGTCAATAAAAAAGAATTCAGCGAGTATTTTCCTGTTGCAACCACACGTCAGCACGCACTACGTCCGCTTGCTTCTGCACAAGTAGAGGGTAAGTTTGATGTTAAAATTCTTGTTCATGGTGGCGGTAAAAGCGGTCAAGCGGGTGCAGTTAGCTTAGGTATAGCCCGTGCGCTTGTGCAATTCGACGAGCAGCTTCGCCCCATTATGCGTAAAGATGAATTACTCACCCGCGACCCTCGCATGGTTGAGCGAAAGAAGTACGGACAGAAGAAGGCACGTAAGCGCTTCCAGTTCTCTAAACGTTAATCGCAACTTCATAGGATGGGCGGTATTTGTTGTACCGCCCGTACTTGTTCTTGACGCCGGAATTAGCATCATCCGCCCGCTACCGCAGAGGCGTTAATCTGTGGTAAATAAACCATGCGCTCATCTTGCCCTTGTGTGTTCACAGTGTGAATGAAAAGGAAAATCAAATAGCGCAGATGTACAACACACTAACTTACTTATCTCTATGGCTTCGTCCGTATCAGTAGAGCAGTTGCTCGAATCAGGTGCCCACTTTGGTCACCTTACCCGCCGTTGGAATCCTAAAATGCGCAACTTCATCTTCTCCGAGCGCAACGGCATTCATATCATTGACCTTCGCAAAACACAAGTCCTCGTGGACATCGCCCGTGATGCTGCATTAGAAATCGCATCTCTCGGAAAAACAATTCTTTTTGTCGGCACAAAACCTCAGGCAAAGCAAGCAATCGAGCAAGCTGCAAAAGTTTGCAGTACGAATTATGTCGTTGAGCGCTGGTTGGGTGGTATGCTCACAAACTTCCCCACAATCCGTAAGAGTATCAAACGCTTACAGACGATTGATAAGATGGAAGCCGACGGCACATTCGAGAAAATCACGAAGAAAGAGCGTCTATTACTCAACCGCGAGCGCGACCGCCTTCGCCTGATTTTCGGCGGTATCGAAGA